>JAKJGF010000043.1 GCA_022704525.1 Bacillota bacterium
ATTAACTAAATCTTCCGGACTTCCATATTTTTCCTCTGGTTTATTATATGGAGGGCCCCTTAAGAGATTTTTTTTCTTTTTCTTTCGTCTCATACATAATTGATGCTTTTCCGCTAATACTTTGATTATGTGACCACCCTCTTTCTGAAAGTCAAAACTTCATTTATCTTTTGCTTTTTTTGATGCCTTTTTAAACCACTCCAATATAGTCTCTTCTTTTACGCTGAGTACAAAAGATATCCCTGATAAGTCCACTTTTACTAATATCATTTTTAAGGCCATCATTACCTTCTCTTCCGATGTCCTTAAATCATGAAATACAGTATCTCTTGTCTCTGAAAACATTTCACCACATACCTTACATTGAAATATTCTTCTCTTACCACTTTGGGTCAGATATGATGATACTGAACGAATACTTTCTTGACTATTTTTACCATAACAATTACAATTATAGTTGGGACAAATTTGTCCCCAATTTTGTGGTTTTTTTATTTCTTTCACCCTCTTTCTTGTATATTTTACTCGAAAGAAGGATGAAAGTTAATCATCAATTTTTATATCAAAGTACTAACGGAAGAGTATCAGGAAATTTTGATGTATGGAAAATACATTAAAAGTATCTGTAGTAATATGTACCTATAACCGTGCAGAGCTATTAAAGGACGCTCTTCAGGCTCTTCTGAACCAGACTGCTGATAAATCCCTTTATGAAGTTATTATCGTCAATAATAATTCTACAGACAATACCGGGGAAATTGCAGAAGATTTCGTAAAGAAATATAAAAACTTTACTACTGTAGTGGAGAAAAAACAGGGTATCAGCAATGCAAGAAATCTGGGATATAAAGAAGTAAATACACACTGCGTCGCATACTTAGATGATGATATAAGAGTAAGAGAAAATTATATAGAACGTATACTCTATGTAATAGACAATTATGATTTTGACTGTTTCGGCGGGGTATATAATCCATGGTATAAATATGGAAGACCCTCTTGGTTTAAAGATGAATATGAAACAAAAAATTATAAGACCCTGCCTTCAATCGGTGAAGTACCGAATAATTTATATCTGGGTGGAGGAAATCTTATTTTAAAAAGAGCCGTTCTGGAAGAAGTGGGAGGGTTTTATCCTGATCTCGGTATGAAAGGGGATAAGATTTACTATGGAGAGGAAAATTTTCTTCAAAGACAGTTAAGAAAAATAAATAAAAAAATAGGCTTTGACCCGGAATTAATAGTAGATCACGCAATTGTAGAAAAGAAAATGCATGTCAGCTGGTTTTTAAAATCAGCATGGATGAAAGGAAAATGCTACTGGGTAACCTTTGAAGTGAAACCGACTTTTTTTAATGTAATGAGTTCATTACACCGGCCATTATATGATCTGCTCAGACAATTGCCGGAAGCTCTTATAAATCTGTTCCGTTCTGATTATTATATAGAAAATTTTATAATTGATGTATTTGAAATCCCTGCAGGTAAAGTCAGTAAGATTATAGAAGGTTTCAGATTATTATTAAGATCCCTTTTCAGGGAGAATGAATATATATAAAATAGAAAGTCAATTAATATGTTAAAAATCTGGACAATAGTTGTAACTTTTAATGGAGAAAAGTGGATCAAAAAATGTCTTGATAGTTTATTAAACACTTCTATTCATACTAAGAGCCTATCCGAAAAGTCCTGATGCCTTAAATGCAATCTATGCACAGACAAGATGTAACATACCTATGTAATTTTCGACCTTCTTTTCCCATCTTATAAGTAATCTTCTGAAACGATTCATCCAGGAATGAGTTCTTTCCACCACCCAACGTCTCGCTCTATAATTTGGAATCTTTTTTTCTCTGTTGCTTCTTCTCCTTTTGTCTTTATATTAACAGTATAGCCAAATAGAACAAGTAAATATCGAATATCATCTCTAAGGTAACATTATACTATAAATTTGACTTTTCGGATAAGCTCTAAGTAGCGACTGCTGCTCCACCTTTTATATCATCGGTACTGACAAGTAAAATTTTCATTTTTAAATATCCTTATTATATTGTATAATACATTCTACTTCTCCAATCTGGCACATGTCAAGAAAAATAGAGTAAAGGCCAGTGTAAAATCCAGTAAAAATATGAGGAGAAAAGCAAAAAAATAACATAGAAAGATTTTTCTTAAAAAATGACAGAAATAAAAACAGCTGTTCTTATAACCTGCTATAACAGAAAAAAAGAGACCTTAGCCTGTCTGGAAGGACTATCAGGGCAAAAACTTCCGGAAGGTATCAAAGTTCATATATTTCTTGTAGATGATGGAAGCAGTGATGGTACTGAAGAAGAAATCAGAAATACATATCCTGAAGTTACACTTATAAAAGGAGATGGTTCTCTCTACTGGAACGGCGGGATGAGACTTGCCTTTTCTAAAGCTTTAGAATATGATTATGACTATTATCTATGGCTTAATGATGATGTAAGGTTATATGATGATGCTTTAGATAGATTACTTAAGACCTCAAAGCAATTAAATAGTGAAGGTTATTCAACGGCTATAATAGCAGGGTCAACCTGTGACTCTCTTACAGGAAAAATCACTTATGGAGGAGTTATTGCAAGTCCTCTCTGGTGGGAACCATTGAAACACAGGTTAATAAAACCAGATGAAAAGAAACCCCTTCCCTGTCATACAATGACAGGAAACTGTGTACTTATACCACGAGAAGTAGCAAGATTAACAGGAAATCTGGATGAAAGCTTCACACATTATATGGGAGATACAGATTATGGATTACGTAATCGCATGAAGGGAGGAACGGTATGGATAGCTCCGGGTTATATGGGTACATGTTCCCAAAATTCTGATTTTATTTTAAGGGGAAATTTATCATTTAAAACTCTATTAAAAAATATAAATCACCCCAAAGCTTATCCTTTAAAGGAATGGGAGGTTTATATAAAAAGACATAAAGGTAGATTCTGGCCTCTCTATTTGATATTGCCTTATATAAAATTAATTTTTAGGAGTTTATCATACGAAATTACTAACTTCTTAGGAAAAGGTTAGTTAATTTGGTAAAAACATGGTAATAGACCTTACTGGCTCTATGCCAGTATTTAAGGAGATGGACAGGTGGTTCCTGTAAGAGTATCCAGATATGATGAGCAGGGAAAATTATACTGGTCTCAGCAGGAAGATAATTTAAAGTAATAAAATAATTACATTCTTCTACTGGTTCAACAGTAAATTTAATATTATTCCATATACCCTTCTGCTCCGGACACTGACGAAGCATTTTAGTACAAAAGCCATAGTTACTTAAGAACCTTACTGTAAGGTTAATCTCATTTCGCCTCACGCATAAGACAGATAATTTATTCTATATAAAGAAAAATATCTTCTTTGATTTTTCGTCTTTTTTGGATATCTTTTCTCTTTTCCAGGGCAACAGACAGATTTTTAAAAAACAGATAATAACCGGAAAAAAAACTTAAAAAGGGGCCGGAATGTCTCATTTTTAATGCAAAATAAACACTTTTTATAAATCCGTAAATAGAAAGCCCCCACAGAGTAATGAGCATATTAAAAAAAGAATAATTTTTCGTCACTGTATATAAATGGGCATAAAACATTTCTTTCCATTTTATTGTATATTTTTTTACGTCTTCTCTCTCTGCCATACCTGTATGGATCTGAAGAGTTTTCGAATATAAATAACATTTATAACCCATCATCCAGAGTTTTATTCCCAGATCATTATCATCACCACCGAAAAGAAGGTGGTCATCATAACCTCCCACCTCTTCCCATTTCTTTTTTTCAATAAAAAGTCCCTTCCCCTCGGGATATGCAGTGAGAGAACCGTGAAATTTCTTCACTTCCTCAATATCAATCTTCTTCAACGATTTTATAAAATAATAACCCAGTTTAAGTTTATAATTTTTAGTCTTTCTCTCGCCCTCATTATAATTAGCCAGACTTATACATCCAACATTTTCCAGTTCTTCCAGCATAGTATATAAATCTAATAAAATCTCCTTCTCAATTATTAACATATCATTATCCAGTAATAATATAAAATCTCCTTGTGCTTCCTTAACGCCATAATTACAGGCAAAATTTTTAGCTCTTATTCTGGGACTTTTTAATAATTTCACCCTGTCGAATTTCTGAATATATTCCAGGCTGCCATCAACTGAGCCATTATCTACAATTATTATTTCATAATCAGGGTAATCCAATTCCAATAAAGGAGGGATTGTTCGTTTTATATAGGCAAGACCATTATAATTAAGCATTATAACACTTATTAAAGGGAAATATTTATCAATCACTTCAATACCAAATCAGGCAAGACTCTTTAAACAATTCAGATAGTTTTTTCTAACTACTTTCCAGTCAAAATTTTCTACGATATAATCTCTTGCTTTTAACCTTACTTGATCTAATTTATTTTTATTTTTTAATAAATATAATATTTTTTCACTTAATTCCCTGGAGTTTTTTTGCTTTACAATAAAACCTGTCTCATTATCTTTAACTATATCTTTAATAGCAGAAACATCTGAGGCAAGAACTATGGTTCCAGAACTCATGGCTTCAGCAAATACAAGACCAAAACCCTCACTATCACCACTTCTTGCAGTAATTGAAGGGCCGATAAAGATATCTGCTGTAGCAAAAAAAGATGGTAATTTTTCATGTGGTAAAGGCCCTAAAAAAATTACATTAGCAGTAATGCCTGATTTTTTTGTCACCTCAGTTAAATCGCTTTTTAATGGGCCATCTCCAATTATTACCAGGGAAATCAGGGGAAATTCTTTTACCACATCAAGCATTGCTTCAAGGAGATATTTAAGACCCTTTTTTTCTGATAATCTTCCAACAAACAGAAGAAAATCTCCAGGAATATTTAAATTTTCCCTTATAGTGAGATCCTTTTTTCCGGGATTGAACAAGTCCGTATCAACTCCCATAGGATATACTCCTATCTCTTTATTATATCCAATCTCTTTAACTTTATCTTTTATAGCATTACTAACCACTGTCAAACCATCTATATGTTGAAGAGTAAATTTCTTTATAAAATTTCCAATAATATTATCAAAGGTAAAGGCATCTGCACCATGACTTGTAAGGAGAATTTTTATATTTTTATTGAATATTTTCTTATATAAAACAGCAATAAACCCCTGAGGTATTATCCAGTGAGCATGGATTATGTCTATCTTTTCTTTTTTAATAATTTTTATAAGTGACAGTAATTGAAATAATAAGAAAAAAGGAATCTGCAAATAATAAAATTTATTTCTTTCTAATTTCGATGTTATACCTCCATCATAGGATAAACCATCAATTCCAAAAGTCCAGTACTTATATCTGAAGACTTTTATATTATCAAATTTTTCAAAGGTTTTCGCATCTTTAGCATAAGGAGCCAGGACAGATACCTCAAAATCCTCTGCCAGATGATTTACGAGTTGATATATAAAATCAGGTGTGCTATCCACTTTCCATCTTGGGAAAGTTGAAGTTGTTACTAAAAGTTTTTTCAAAGATAATCCTCTTTATTATAAAAATAAGGAATTTTCCAAAAAAAATAATTCAATAAAATAAGAGGAAATCCCTTCTTCGTGATAGTCTTCATAATTTCTTTAATTACCCCTATGCATTTTCACAAAATCTGATATAATATAATCTATATGCATGGGAATTTTCATTATTGTTAAATTATTAGCTTCAGTAAACATAAACTTTTTATGTTTAAAGCTATCAGCAGTCAACCATCAGCTAAAATTATAAGCTGAAAGCTAAAAGCTGGGTGCTAATAATAAATTTAGTTTTTTAACATCAGAAGGAAGGATGGAAGCTAAAAGCTAAAAGCTAATTTATGTTAAATAAGATATTAAGTATATACAAACCGGCACCTCACTGTGAGCCATTTCCGTCCAATGAAGTGCCCCGTGAATATGCACGCTATAGACTGCAGGTAATGATTACTATTTTCACAGGCTATGCAGTTTACTATTTTGTTCGGCAGAACTTTTCCCTTGCAAAGCCCTATTTGATTAAAGAACTGGGTTTAACAACAGGTGATGTGGGACTTATAGCTTCTGCTTTAACAATTGCTTACGGAATAAGTAAATTTGTCATGGGTAATGTTTCTGATCGTTCCAATGCAAGATATTTTATGGCTACAGGCCTCATTCTTTCGGGAATTGTGAATCTAATTTTCGGTTTTCTTCCTTCAGTAACCCTTATGATGGTTTTCTGGTTTATGAATGGATGGTTTCAGGGTATGGGATGGCCTCCCTGTGGAAGAATTATGACTCACTGGTTTTCAGACAGAGAGAGAGGAACTAAAATGGCCATATGGAATCTTGCCCATAATGTAGGGGCAGGAACTATAGGACCCATTGTAAGTCTTGTAGTGCTCTGTCTTATAACATGGAAGAGTATCTTCTATGTTCCTGCTATTATTGCTATTATTGCCGGTATATTAATAATTATATTTTTACGTGATACTCCTCAGTCAGTTGGACTTCCTCCCATAGAGGAATATATGAATGATTATCCTCATACCGGAGTGGAGGACAGGGAAAGGGAATTAACTGCCAGTGAGATACTATTTAAATTTGTTTTAAACAATAAATTTTTATGGATTCTTGCTCTGGCCAATGTATTTGTTTATGTAGTTCGATATGGCGTGGTAAACTGGGCTCCCACATATCTGACCACCATAAAAGATTGTCCTCCCGATCTGGCCAGATGGCAGTTTTTTATATTCGAATATGCAGGAATTCCGGGGATGCTTCTTTCCGGCTGGGCAAGTGATAAAATTTTTCACGGCAGGAGAGCTCCTATGTCAGTTCTGTTTATGTTTATAGTTACAGGAGCCGTTGTTCTTTACTGGCTTAACCCTGTAGGAAGATTCTGGGTGGATTCCCTTGCTCTTTCTGTCATAGGATTTTTAATCTACGGCCCTGTAATGCTTATAGGTATTGCTGCCGTAGATATTGTGCCCAAAAAAGCAGCAGGCACTGCTGCAGGTTTTACAGGATTATTCGGATATTTAGGTGCCACTGTGGCAGAAGTCGGAATTGGGAAAGTAGTTCAGTATTATAACTGGGATGGAGGTTTTATAGTTTTAATTGCCTCTGCTCTGCTTGCAACTTTTCTTCTTTCCCTCACGTGGAATGTACATGACAGAAAAACAGAATAAACGCGGATTCTTTATCTCTATCTAATCAAAAGTAATTACAGCTCTGCAACGAACCTGATTTTTAATGAGTCTTTCAAAAATTTTCTCTATATCTTCCAGTTTATATTTTTCAATAATGGGCTTTATATTATGCCTTATTGCAAGGGACAGCACTTCTCTCATATCTTTTCTATTTTCAACAGCCGAACCGTTTATTCTCGCTTCTTTCGCCAGTAATTGCATGGGATATAAAGTTACAGGTTCTACTGTTACACCTGCAATTACAAGGGAACTGCCTCTTTTTTATATCACAATAGGAGAGTTTTTATTCACGAGTGAACCATTGCCCACTATTTGAAAATTCTTTGTCAATAAAAAATTCTGTATATAATACAAATCTATATATCTAAATTATATTGATTGAAAATATATAGAAATAAAATCAATAGGAATAAAGAAATAATCTAGTTTTTTACATTTTGTTAACAAAAATCTCTTGTTTTTTATATATTTATATTAGATAATATATAAAATGATAAAAAATTATTTTATTAATTAAATCCAAAAGAATGAGGGGTTTTTATGGAAAAAGGAAAAGATACCAAATTACCACCGCTTCCTCTTGGACTTCCAGGGCTTCCCCAGAAAGTGCCACAGACTATTCAGGAAGTGGAGCAGGTTCTCCAGGAAGTGCCACAGACTACTCAGGAAGTGGAGCAGGTTCTCCAGGAAGTGCCGCAGACTACTCAGGAAGTAGAGCAGGTTCTCCAGGAAGTGCCGCAGACTACTCAGGAAGTAGAGCAGATTCTCCAGGAAGTGCCGCAGACTACTCAGGAAGTGAAACAGATTCTCCAGGAAGTGCCGCAGACTACTCAGGAAGTGGAGCAGATTCTCCAGGAAGTGCCACAGACTACTCAGGAAGTAGAGCAGATTCTCCAGGAAGTGCCACAGACTACTCAGAAAGTAGAGCAGATTCTCCAGGAAGTGCCGCAGACTACTCAGGAAGTGGAGCAGGTTCCTCAGAAAGTACAACTCTGCCAGATTACTGATAAAACTTTAGAGGATCTGAAGGGCAAAATTCCTGATGAAAAATTAGAAATTATAAAGTCTAAGAAAAAAAGGTATTTTCTGAAAGAAGAGCTTACCAGCAGATTCGTGAAACTTAATTTCATTAAAGAAGAGATTGATATAATATTTTCCTTTACAGAGGAACTTGATAGAGAGTCTTTTTCCAAACGTTATGGAATGACTCCTGAAAAATATCGAGAATGGCTGGAATCTCTTGAAACATATAAGGATAATCCGGGAGAAAATCCCTTCTATTATGTCCATCCTCCACTGCAGGTGCTGGAAGAAGAAGAATATTAGATTGTTTTTAAAAAATCTTATAAATTTAGAGTTTATAAGGCTTTACAAATTTAAATTTTACGTGATATATTAATGTAGAAAAGTATCGAATATAGTTTATTTATTATAAATAAAGAAAGGGGATAAAATAAATGGCAATAATAAATGATGGAGGTGGAGGTAGACCTTCAACTCCGGCAAAAACACCGGCAACTCCGCCTAAAACACAAACCGCTAATACTCAAACATCTGGAACTCAGGCCTCTGGAACTCAAACATCTGGAACTCAGGCCTCTGGAACTCAGGCCTCTGGAACTCAGGCCTCTGGAACTCAAGTCAGTACTCCACAGGATAAAACAGAACTTTCTCCTGAAGCTCAGGAAGCAATAAGTGGTAATAGCGAATTACCTGCTAATATACCTATATCTCCTCCAAGAACTTACAGTAATGTTCCCGGTTGTTCCCAGGAACAGTGTGCTGAATGGGTACAGCGTGTTTTTAGAGAAAATGGAAGGCCTCTTCCTGTACACGGTGATGCAAAGACTCTATTTCCTCAGGACTGGGGAGAGGGATATCAGAAACAATCAAATGGACAGCCAGGTTTACCTCCTCAGGCAGGAGATATTTTATGCTGGGGTCAGGGGCCTACCGAAGGTAGTCAGTGGGGACATGTAGCTATTATTAAATCAACTCATACAGAACCTCCTCCTCCCTATATAGAAGTAGTAGAAGCCAATTATTCAACAAATGATGGTAAAAATGTACCAGTAAGGCAAATACCTTATGATCCCGAGACAAATACTATAACACAGACAGGTAGATGTCCTGTCCAGGGTTGGGTCCATCCTGAAGGTGATCATAGCCTTGTAAATGCACCTCCAGGTCAACCGGGAAATTATGTTCCTCAGGCACAGATGCCCAGTTCACCTCCTTCAGGAGGAGGTACACCCCAGACAGGTGGCTCCGGCGGAGCTCCAGGTGGCCCCGGTGGAACTCCAGGTGGCCCCGGTGAAACTCCAGGTGCCCCCGGCAGTGTGCCAGGATGGGGAGATCCGGGAGGTCAGATGAATGGTGGATTACCGGGAATATTCGGTAACAATCCCATTATGTCACCTACAGGAGTAGAGATAACTCAGCAGATTGGATTTATGATTATGTCTGCCTGGCAGGAAGTTATGATGGGTAACTTTAATGGACCGAATCTGCAGCAGCTTAATGAGTGGTATATGCAGGGAGACAAAAATTCTCAGGATCCTATAAGGATAATGGCAGGAAATATCCTTCAAATGGCAGGAATGATTGTTCCTCAAAATAGTCCAATTGCAATAGGAGGAATTCCTCCTCATATTGCAAGAATGATGCAGGCACAGCAGATGTAAATTTTGTATATAAAACGGCTTTTCAGTAAATACTGAAGAGCCGTTTTTTAATATAAGTTAAATTTTATCTTTACTATATTGATAAAAATTGAAATACCTTTATAATAAAATCCAGAGGGAAGAGACATGGTAAAAATTTTATTAATTCTTATGATAATTATTACAATCTTTTTTCCATCGTGTCTCATTGCTCAGGAAAATGTAGAACAGGCACGAGACGATGGCAACCTGTTAATAGAAATGTACAGAAAATATATCTATAAATTACAGGACATCTATGGCATTACCCTCTTCTGGAGTACAGATGTAAAGGATGCAGAATCTGCCCTTGCCAGTCTTGAATCTGTTGAAAAAGATGTTCTTCCCACACTGAAACCTTTTCTTTCCGACTTTGCTGACAAATATGGAACAGATTCTGTCTCTATAAGTAATAAATTCTTTGCTCTGGGACTCAAGGATAATTTTGATCAGGATGTAGGTGACAAATTCAGAGAACTTACAAGTGCTTTAGAAAATATAAAAAAAAGTCGAAAGGCAACTGCCTATCATATTATAACACAGGCCAATATGATTGTTTCAGATATAAATTTCTTTAAAGAAAGCACCAGGCTTGATAAATTAAGAGAAGCAAAAAGCCTGTTACAGATAGGACAGAAGTTTGATTCCAGTAATTCTGATATAAAGAAACTACTCGTCATTGTTGACAAAAAAATAAATGAACTGTCAAGATAAAGAAATTTGTTTTACTCTTAAGGTTTAAAATAAAACTTCCCCTGCCATAAATTCTTTTTTAGAAGAAGTTCTTCTATAAGTTGAAGGGTACCTTTTTTATCCAGAGACCAGTGTGGTGCTACCAGTTCATTTTTTGCGGGATCTCCTGTAAGTCTCTGGATAACAGTATCTTCAGGAAGTCTTATCAATGCTTCACATATAATATTTACATATTCTTCCTGCTCAAGAGGTCTGTATTTGCCTTCTTTCCATAAGTTTTCCAGAGGAGTTTCTTTAATTACATAAAGATTATGAAATTTAATACCATCTATAGAAAGATGTGCCAGAAATGTTGCAGTTTCAATCATTTCTTCAAAGCTTTCGCCAGGGAGACCAAAAATAATATGAACACAAACAGGAATTCCTTTCTCTTTTGTTTTTCTCAGAGCAAAAAGAAAATCTTCACAGGAATGGTGGCGATTAATAAATTCCAGAGTTCTCTTATGAATGGACTGAAGGCCCATTTCAAGCCATACCATATAACCTTTATTTTGATAATTTACCAGTAAATCAATTATATCATCATTTATACAATCAGGTCTTGTGCCTATAGAAAGCCCAACAACCCTTTTATCTACAAGAGATTCGTCATATTTTTCTTTTAAATCTCTTCCATAGGTATTTGAGAAAGACTGAAAATAGGCTATAAACTTTTCTGCCTTAAATCTTTTGCCAAGATAATTCATACCTTCTTTCATCTGTTCAGTTATGGAGATACTTTTTTTGTAAGCTCCTGTTCCTGAACCGGCAAAATTGCAATAAATACAACCTCCTATACCTTTAGTGCCATCTCTGTTGGGACAGGTAAAACCGGCATCAAGAGCAACTTTATGAACACGGCATCCAAATTTCTCTTTAAAATAGCTATTAAGAGTCCTATATCGTTTCAGTTCCATTTGATCTTCCTAACCAAGAGCTACATCCAGGATCATCATAACTGTAAACCCTATCATTAAACCCATAGTAGCTATATCACCATTACCACTCTGCTGGGTTTCAGGTATTACTTCTTCTACAACAACATATATCATAGCTCCTGCTGCAAAGGCAAGAGCATAGGGAAGGATCGGCTTTGCCAGAATTACCATAGCTGCTCCTATAACACCTGCCAGGGGTTCAACTATAGCAGATAACTGTCCATAGAAAAAACTCTTCCACTGAGAAAGACCTTCCCGTCTTAAAGGCATAGAAACAGCCATACCTTCAGGAAAATTCTGCAATCCAATACCTATTGCAAGGGCCAATGCACCTGCCAGGGTAGCAGAAGGATAACCTGCAGCAACAGCTCCGAAGGCAACACCAACAGCAAGACCTTCCGGGATATTATGAATGGTTATAGCAAGTATTAGAAGAGTTGTTCTCTGCCAGGAAGTCTTTATACCTTCACTCTTTTCTGTGGCAAGTCCCCTGTGAAGATGTGGAAGTATTTGATCAATTATACGTAAAGCAATACCTCCCAGCATAAAACCTGCGGCAGCAGGTATCCATGCAGGAATTTTCTGTCCTTCTGCCATCTCGATAGCCGGTGCAAGTAAAGACCAGTAACTTGCAGCAATCATAACTCCACCGGCAAAACCGAGCATAATATCCAGAACCTTCCGACTCATTTCTCTGGAAGTAAAAACTGCTGCCGCTCCCAGGGCAGTTACAAGCCAGGTAAATGTTGTTGCCAGTAAAGCCTGAATTACAGGAGGTAAATCTTTAAAAATCTCTATCATAGGTCACCTCTATCTTTATTATTATAATGTTCTTATTTTTTACTATATGTCCTGCCATATTATTTTTGTAATTACTCTAATCTTATTAAAGGAAATAGTATAAGTAAAACGAATTAAAATATAATTCTTCAGAGGAGTAAATTTTTATGTTAGGTTCAATTTTTCCTTCAAGGGGCGAACAATTTTTTCTGGAAGGTCTGGAATTATCCAGACAGGGAAAACATAAAGAAGCTCTTTCCTGTCTTGATAAAGCTCTGGCTCTTGATCCTTATTATATAGATGCTCTGAATAACAAGGGAAAGATCCTTATAAATCTCGGAAGATATAATGATGCTATAAAATGTTTCGATATATCTCTGGAGATTAACCAGAGAAATATTGATGCCTGGTTCTGCAAGGGGCTTGCTTTATATTATCAGGAAAAATACGATCAGGCTATTGATTACTATAATAAAGTTCTGGATATTTACCCTGATGATTTAAATACATTGCTTGAGAAAGCTTCAGTTTTATTTTATCAGGATAGATTTGCTGAAGCTCTCGAATGTTATGAAATAGTTTTAGCTTTTGACCCATTTAATGAAACAGCTCTTTTTGGTAAAGAAGATACCTTAAAAGCCTCTCAGACAAAGGATCAATAAAAAAATCATATATTATACCGGAAAGGTTGAAGTTATTTGGAACTTTTAGAAATGACCTGGCAGGAGATTGAAAAATATCTGGAAAGTAGAAAATCCATTATAATACCTCTGGGAAGTATAGAACAGCACGGACTCGCCCTGCCTCTCGGCACAGACACTTATATTGCTGAAAAAATAGCCCTTGAAGTAGGGAAAAGAACCTTTACCATAGTTTTACCCTGTATCAGGCCGGGACTTTCTCTTGTTCCCCATATGGCTTTTTCAGGAACTGTAAGCTTAAGGCCTGAAACCATTCAAAAGGTTATAGAAGATACTGTAAAATCTCTTTATCTACATAGATTTCGCCAGTTTCTTATTATTAATGCCCATGGACTGAATGATGCAGGTATAATTTCTGCTTTTCAAAACCTTTGTTATGACCTGGAAGGCATACGTTATTATTCAGCTGCCTGGTGGGATCTTAAGAAGGTACAGAGTCTCAGAAAGGTCTATTTCTCTTCTTCCGGTCATGCCACAGCTGAAGAGGTATCTATAATGCTTTACCTTAATGAAAAACTCGTAAAAAAAGAACTCCTTACAATACATCATCCCCCTCATAATTATTTTACCACCCTGGAGAAAATTAAAAACTATACCTCTACAGGGCTTATAAATGGTGACCAGAGAGAAGCAGATAAAGAACTGGGAAGACAGTTGTTTCAGGAAGCAGTAAACGGTTATATTCAGATATTAAATGAAATTATGGTATAACAACTAAGTACCGCTCCAGGTAAAAAAGTATCCAAAAAATTTTAAATATACACACCTGTCCCTGTCCGGGCTCTGGAGCAAAAGATATGCCCTCAGAGGAGAAAGTTATAACTTGAATAAATGCAAAACTGTATATTCTGTAATAACAGATTTCATTGTAACAGGATCATAGATTTTGCATAAAAGCCCGGACAGGGACAGACCTGTGAGATGGATACTAACTTACCTGTTGCCGTACTAAGGAATGGAAATTAAATAACTATCTCATCTGAAGTCGTAATGCGTGATGGGTGATGCGTGATGCGAGGAACAAACGCATCACGCATCACCCATCACGGTATTCCAATATAGTTTGCGGCAGTTATTTTGACTTCATTTCTAATTGTTACACACCAATTGCTTCATTCAATATGAAACCACCGACAGCTCCTAAAGCAGATCCTGAACCGGCCCCGAAGACCAGAGCAATCAAGTTACAGACAGGTTCACTTGAAACTCCAGCAAGTACACCGAGGGCGGCCCCTGTTATTACAGATGCACCAGTATTGACAAGTGTCTGTTTGTCATTCAAATTTGCCTTCTCACAGAGTACATGTCCAAGAGACAATCCCACCATGGCCCCTCCCAGACCTCCCATAATTGCAGCACCTACAGGACCTCCATAGATATATGCGGCTCCTCCACCGATCAGACCGGCAATACCGCCAATAATCATAAGAGGACTTACAGCTAACTCTAAAGACGAAACCGAATCGCTTGTGGAAGCTTTCATATTTACAAGGTCTTTTTTAAGAAGGAAATCAGGGGTCTTCTCAGTACTTCCAATTACAATAACATCAGAAGGACCGCTTTCAGCTTTAGATTTAGCAATCTCACCCTGTTTTAAAATCTGATTTGAAGTTACAGTTCCAATTTTCATATATTTTCACTCCTCTTTCATTACGATCAAGAGTAAATACAACACTCATGCGATTCGCAATAGTTATCTAAAAAATATCTTAACATAAAAAAAACTACTAAACAAGAATTTTTTGTTAACAAATTGTAAACTATTTCAGAAAGACGGTAGTCCTAAAGAGGCAGTGGTGTTTATCGTCAATGTGCTATTTGTTACACAGATTTCTGGTCATCTTACAGGGAAATTTTTCCTTCCAAAAGACACCGGACAGTTGGTAAGGAAAGTGGAAAAACAAGTTATATTGAAAGATTTAATTCTACCATGAGACAAAGGGTATCAAGGTTAGTAAGAAAAACTCTTTCCTTCTCAAAAAAGATTGAAAATCATATAGGAGCCATATGAAGGTTTACACATTATTATAATAGTTGCTATACGTCTTTACTGGACGGGTAATATTATGTTTGCCACTATCTCTTTAGGACTACCAGAATTTGCATAACTCCTGATAAACAAATAAGCAGTGAACAGAACAAAGTCTGTTCACTGCTTACTAAATTAATACTCTTGGACTTACTTCTGAGTCACAGTAATAACTGTCGGGGGTGAGGTTTTGTCTGTTGCATTATCAATAGCTTTAACAGTTATAGTATGTTTGGTGCCGGCACCAAAGATGGAAGTATAGGTATCTACAAAATATCCTTTCCCATCTGCTGAGACTCTTTTGGTTCCTGCTACACCACTCGTTACCAAGGGACCAAGCAGGGGGGCAGCATATTCATATTTTATCTCAACCGTAGCATAGGCTTTTGTATAACCCTCTACAGTGAGAGGAAAATTTACCTGCTGTCCATCCTGAATGTTTATCAGCTGAGGAGCATTAAAACCCTGCTCTACATCAAAGGTAATAGCCGGATCCAGAACCAGATTATCCTCACGGCTCTGATTTCTCAAATAAGCAATAACTTTTAACCCTGATACTTTATCCTGAGGGGTTACTGTATATTCTCCAACATATCTCCCCTGAGAAACTTCTGTCATAGCTATATTATTCTTAAACCCGTTTATATCAAACCAGGCCTGACCACCGGTGACACCATACATAATAACCTGAAGTTTCTCTCCGGCTTTCAATGGAAATTGACCATTATGATAGGCTGAAGATATAAGGGTTGTTGTGGCAGGAACTATCATAAAGGTCCACCCGTAATTAATAGTATTACCATAAGAGTCCTGAGCCGAAAGTTCAACCCATATATTTGTTTTTAGAGGAAGGGGTTCTGTCGGATTATAGCCTATAAACATAGGAGCTTTTGAGATCCTGGATGTTACATCCACACCGTTGACTATTAATTTTGCTGTCTGAGGATTTATAGATGTTCCATTCTGTGTATCAAAAGATACATATATATTGGGTCTGTCAGTTTCTACTTTAGAACCATCGGCAGGAGAAACACTGGCTATTTTAGGAACAATTCCTGCGATAGTAATAGGACCTGTCTGAAAAATGGGTGCTTCTTTACCAGCTTTTGAAAGATGTCCTAAGAGATAACTATCTGACACATTATCACCGGCTAAAATTCTGTAGGTGCCCTGATAGACTCCTGATTGTATCTCAGTCATGGGAAGGGAGGATTTGAAATTTGTAATATCAAAATAGGCCTTACCTCCAGGTGTGCCTTTTAATACAACTGTAAGATCATCGCCTTTTTTAAGATTTCCTTTAGCACTATGAGTAAAGGAAGTAATCTTTACATCTTCTGCAGGCACCACTGAGGCACCCATAGTAAGAGGGTTTTGACACTGAAAAGGAGCAGCAGAAACTGTATCTTTTACTAAATATCCTGTTATTATAGCATTTGAAATATTATCACTGCTTCTTACTGTATAAACACCTTTATAGGTACCGTTCTGAGTTTCATTCATAGATATATTAGTTATAATATTACCTATATCAAAGGTGGCCTTCCCCCCGGAAGAGCCCATAAGGGTAACTTCCAGAACATCTCCTGGATAAAGCTGTTTTTCCACAGCATTATGGAGAACTGAATATATACTTACTGCTTCTGTAGCTTCTCCCAGAGAAAGCTTTTTATCTGCCTGCAGTACTGATGGATTTGTATTACCTTTAACAAGATAACCGATTACTACCAGGTCTTTTCCTTTATCACTTGATTTTATTGTATAATTTCCTTCATATTTTCCTGTAGTTATTTCACTCATAGGAATTCCGTTTACTATTCCTGTTATATCAAAAGAAGCTTTTCCCCCCGGTGTACCCACAAGGGTTATTGTTACAACATCACCTGGGTGTAAAGATTTAATAGCATCATGAGAGATCATATAAATAATAGCACTGTCCTCTGCCGCAGGTGCAGGAGTAGTTATCATTACAGGCATATCCTGTGTTTCAATAAATATGGACTGTGTGGAACCATCCCATTTTACCTTTGCACCAAAGGCTTCTCCTACAAACCTGAGAGGCACCATAGTTCTTCCACTTAAACTCATGGCAGGCACGTCTAAAGTCCTTAGCTGATCATTTACATAGGCTACGGGGCTATCCAGTGTAAGTTGAACTTTGATATTTCCTTTAGTTGCCTTAATGGTCCTACTTGGTGTATCGTATTCTACAAAGGCCCCGAGTCCTTCAAATATAGCTCTCAACGGCACCATGGTGCGCTCTTCCACCTTTGTTGGAGGAACATCAAAAAAAAGCTTTTTTCCGTCAATATAGACACTGATTTCCTGAGCTGAGGCAATAAAACTTAAGAGAACCATAAAGAACAGACATAAAAAGATCGGTTTTTTCATGATTTTTACCACCTTCCAATAAAATTTAATAGGAGTAATTATAAAAAAAATAATGCCTAAAAGTAAAATCTTCTAAAAAAAGCAAAAAGTGAAACGATTATTGTAACCACTTTTCACCTTTTAAGAGCTTTAAGACAAAATTTTTTTAAGTTACACTAATTAAATTCAACAGGTCAAGTAAAAAATCCTTCTTAAGAATTTTTTTTATATTTTTATACTTTTTAGACAAAGCCTTATTCCACCTTGTAGCGGCGCAAGCTCCCTACAGGATAACGGTTCCGCAAGATTTTGCAAAAATATAGCAATCCGTAAATAAGTAAAGACATTCATTTCAGATATAAGCTCCTCAGGTCAGCTCTTAATGAAATCAAAGGTCACAATTTTTTTAAATAAATTCTCATAAAAACATGGCAGGCTATCTGCTCTTGATTATAATTAGAAGGATATTTATTAAATAAAATAGAATTCTTTAAAAAAAGTTTTTTCACAGAGCATTATTATGACAAAAAAAAAGGTCCTTACTGTTATAGCGATTTTTATTATAATAATTCTATCTTTAACAATAGTAATATGGAAGATTACAGCAAATTATCCATGGGACGAATTAATAATAAAAGAAATAGAAAGTAATCTTAATGGCAGACTCTCCATAGGAAATATATCATTAAAATTATCTGAAGCCACATTGCAGAATATCTCCATAACCTCTTCAGATGGAGAAGAAATATTTAAAGCAGATATGGTAACTGTAAGTTATAACCCTGAAAATTACTTGAAATACAGAAAACCTCTGAGATGTATAAGTCGTATTACTATAATAAATCCTGTAGTAAAAGCAATATGTTCATCTGAAGGAAGATGGAACTGGCAGGATATTTTTAAACAAGAGAAGGAAAAAATAATACCCTTTAATGGAAATATAGAGATTAAATCGGGAAAAATAAAAATACTCTCATATAAAGAAGAATTGCCGCTGAATCTGGAGATAAATAATCTGACAGCAGAAATAGACCTGTGGGCAAATCCTGTTATAAACTTTAAAATAAATACAGAAGAGAATTTTTTTTGTATAAAAGCAGAGGGGAAAGGAAATTATATAACATCTGAAATATTTGTAAAAACAGAATTTACCAGTCTGGATATTGCAAAGTGGGGACAGTTTATAAAAATAAAAGATATGGATTTAACAGAAGGTAGAGCTACAGGTAAACTGGATTTTACTGTAATATCACAGGAAAATAAAGAACCAGTTATTCATATGGATGGCCATCTGGAAGTAAAAGATGGCACATTGGACTATTTCAAAAAGAAGATATCTTTAAATCATATTAATGGAAAAATCCTTTTTAATAGAAATAATCTGTCACTGAGTGTATCAGGAAAAAGATTTGATGAAGCAGTGACGATTTCAGGTAAAATTACAGATCTCCCCGGAGCCTTTCTTAATCTTTATATTCTTTCTTCCTCCTGTGAACTTAACAGTCTTATAATCCCCTTTTTACCGGAAATAAAAAAATATAATTTAAAAGGGAAAGCTTCTCTTGAGGTTACAGTCAAGGGAACTGAAAAAAAACCTTTTGTTATGGTTCATATTAAATCACCTCAGATAAAAATTAAAGATAAAACTCTTAAAGATATTACGATTAAAGGCTCTTTTCTGGATAACAAAATTCGTATGGAAGATATAAAATTTTTCCTGGGAGAAGGGAAGATTGTCTGTAATGGTTTTGCAGGTGATGTAACAAATAATCCTTCTATGTCCATTAATTTAGATATACAGAAATTTGAACTCCACCATCTCTCATCTCTTATACCTGAAATAGAAAAATATAATATAAAAGGAAATCTGAATTGTAAAACCAGAATACTGGGTACCAGGGATAATCCCTTTATAAGTGCGAACATAGAATCTCATGAAGGAATAAACATTATGGGTATACCCCTTGAGGATTTTGAGGCTTCTTTAAATTACTGTAATGAAACTGTTAATATAACAGAACTGAATGCCGGTAATTCCAGTGGAGGTCTTGAATTAAAAGGACAGATAATAAATATTGGAAAGCCTTTATTTTATTTCTATTTAAAAGGTACTGATTTTAATCTAAATAACATTAAACCACTTCTTCCACAGGGAACCTTTAATGATTTTTATGGGAGATCTGATTTTATTATTGATATAGCAGGAGAAAAAGATAATTTCATAGCCAGAGGATTTTTTGAAAACTCCAGTATAACAGCAAAAGACCATAAAATTGAAGACTTAAGAGGTTCTTTTGAATATATAGAAGATTTTCTTATACTTCATGATCTCTATGGTCTCTGGTATGGAAATCCTATTGTAGGAAGAGGCACAATATATACAAAAGAAGCTAAAACAATCGAACTCTTTCTCTCATCTCCTCAAATAAAGCCTGAAAGTCTTTCATATTTTTATCCTGATTTAGAGGCATATAAGCTTCATGGTAATATAATATTTGATGCCCTCATAAGAGGAGATATAAGTGAACCTGTCACTGCAATAAATGTAGAAGTTCCTTCTATAACTACAAAAGAATATACATTAGAAAATTTCAACTTCTATGGATATCTTCAGGGAAAGAACCTGTGTATAAAAAATCTGAAGGGTTCAATTAAAGGTTATCCCTATGAGAAAAATCATCTTTCCTTTGAAGGAAATATGTTTCTCTCTAAAAATAGTAATGGTTTTCTGGGAAGTATTGCCATAACTTCAGAGGGAGGTATCTGGAAAGGAGTAAGCCTTGGTTCAATAGATTCTTACGGATATATGTTAAAGGATAAACTATTTATTGATCATTTTAATGTTCTGGATATAGGAGAAAAAGGAAATCTCTATACGATGGGATATATAAGTAATAGAGAGATATCTCTCAATTACTGGACTGATGATCTGCCTCTGGAATTATTTAATAAACTGGAAAATATCCCTTATAAATTATATGGTAATGTAATGGTGAATGGTATGATAAAAGGTTCTCCGGCAGAACCGCAAATAGATGGCCATATAGCAATAAAAACAGCCAGAGCAGGAGATCTCAAATTTTCCCTGTCCAGTGAATTCTATATGGATAAAAAAAAGCTTTCCTTCTCTGATTTTTCTCTTTTAAGAGAAAATGGCATGTATAATATGGATGGTGAAATAAAACTGCAAAAACCCTGGAATATTACTTTAAATATAGGGATTGAAGGTGGAAGAATTTCTCAATGGAAGGAATTATCCGCTCTTCTCAGTGAGATGAAAATAGATGGAAAAATAAAAGCTGCTATTTCTCTTGAGGGAAAACTTGAAGATCTCCTGAAATCCACATCTTTTAATGATATGGATTTGAATAACATGGATATAAAAGGAGAAGTGAGTATATTCAATAGTAAAATAAAAGATGCAAATATTGATGTTATTACTACAGAATTCGCCCTGGAGGAAGGTATTATTAATCTTTCTAACTGTACAGCAGCACATAAAAATTCCTCTCTACAGGCCAAGGGAACTTATAATATGAAAAATAAAGAACTGAGTCTTAATTTTGTCAGTCCCAGATTTTATTTCGAAGATTTTAAAGAAATTTTAAAAGGAAATATTTTAAAAGGACGGGGACAATTAAGAGGTTCTTTTCTGGGCACAAAAGAAGATTTTAAAGGATGGTCAGAATTTCAATTACTTTCACCTGAATATAAAGGACATATGGTAGACTGGTCCACAGGGAATCTGGAATTTAATAAGAATGATGTCACAATAAAAAGTCTTCACATAAAAAAAAATAATGATCTTTATCAGATTTCCGGCAATATGAGTTTAAAGGAAGATCCTGAATTATTTTTAATTTTAAATGCTTATAATGTAAAGATTGAAAATTTTCTTGAAGTAGCTGATATAAAGAAGTTACCTCCCATAAAGGGAAAATTCTCCACCCAGGCCCATTTAAGAGGAACACTCCATGAGCCCGTTCTCTCTGTTGTTATTAAAACAAATAATATTAGTATAAATACTTTTCCCATTGAAAATCTGACTGCAGAATTTAATCTGACTGGAAAGGAAATTCATATAGGTACCCTGGAAGTAAATTCAGAAAAAATGCGACTCACAGGATATGGCCACATAGATATGGATAAAGATACAAATTTAACACTGGAAGGGAAAAATATTTCCCTTGATCTCATAGAAAAATCTTTGATGTTACATGAAAAATTGAATTTAGAGGGCAAACTGGATTTAAACCTTCAGGCTACAGGCCCTACAGATAAAATAAACTTAATAGGTTCTTTTCAGGTAAGAGATGCCATGTTTAATAATTACAGTATATCCAGAATAAGAAGTCTTATATCCTATGATGGAAGTATATTACAGATTAAAAGCCTTGATTTTGTTGAAAAGGATTTCAATCTTTTTGCAAAAGGAGATATACCTTTAGAATTTAATGATAACAGATGGATATGTCCCGGGCCTATGGATATAGGTATAACAACATCAGCAAATGATCTGAGTGTTATAAATGCTTTCAATTCTGATTTTGAAGGAACCCATGGAGAAATTAAAAGTGATCTTCATATAGGAGGAACTCTCTTTGAGCCTCAGCTAAATGGAGAAATATCAGTAAAAGACGGTATTATAATACATAAGGTATCAAAAGAACCTTTGAAAAATTTTAATATGTCTCTATCAATAGATAACAGAAGTATTACTCTGAAAAATTTAGAAGGTAACCTGGGAGAAGGCATAGTAAATGCAAAAGGAGTCCTCCATCTTGAAAATTTTAGACCTGAAGAAATTGCTCTGTCTTTATCAGGTGAAAGATTACTCCTGGATTTGCCTGATTACCTTAAATCAGAAGTAAGCTTTAAAAGTTCTTTAAAAGGAAAATGTCAGGAACCCCTATTCAGCGGTGATATAATACTTAATAATTATTCTGTAGAACTCTACCCCGGTATTTTCTCCTCTTCTTTTACACCAACATCTGCCTCCAGTAAAATAGATGATCTTTTTCAGACAATTCAACCTGAATTTAAATTAGAAGAACAGGAAAAAACTGTTATTTCTAAAACTGATTTTTCTGATATGATAAAATTAAATTTTAATATAAAAATTGGCGATGATTACTGGATTAAAAGTAACATATTCCAGATGCGTTTAAAGGGAGATGTAAAATTAGGCGGTACAATATCTTCCCCTACTCTGGAAGGTGACATAAATATACCCACTGGAAGCCTCAGTCTTTTAGGAACAAAGTTTGACATAAAGGATTCCAGTTTGTCTTTTGAAAAGGAAAATGGTATATTACCTGTTCTATCCTTAAGAGCAAGCACCTATCTTCAGGGTTATGCAATCCTCGTTGATAGCTACGGACTACTGCCTGATAAGGTTACAACAACTTATAGATCTGACCCTCCCACGTCCAGGGATGATCTGAATAGATTATTAAGTCCGGGAAGTGATACGATTGGGAAGCAGGATGTTTTCAAAGATGCTATTTTAAATTTTGCTACAAGTACCGTTACTCCCTTTGTATTCAATCCACTTGAAGATACCTTCAGAAAGGGTTTTGGTCTGGATATCTTCAATATCCAACTTTCACCTACAGGGGGATTAGGCCTTGAGATAGGAAAGGAATTTACTGACTGGTTCAGACTGACCTATCGTATTTACAATCAAGATGAAATGACAGTCCTGAACAGTAGGAGGTATTATGTTGAAAGGGAAGTATTGAATCTTCAATTCAAAATCAAGGAACATTCTAATTTTAATATAGGCACAAACACAGCAGGTGATTTTACAAGCCATGTGGAAGTAAATTATAGATTTTAGAGCTTTTCCACATGTGTTAATATATCTTCTATAGCTTTTTTAACCTCTATCTTCTTTTTTACTTTCTCTATTATTTCCTCAAATGCTTCTTTAAGCCACAGGGATTTTTCTTTTCCATGGGCCTGTCTGAGTCCCATAAGAACTATCTGTCCCCCAAATGTTACAAGGGCATTTCCTGCATGAAACCGAACCTGTTCACAGGGGTCGGTGAGAGCTTCCAGAAGGGGTTCAATTGATCTTACATCACCTATTTTACCCAGAGCTTCACAGGTAAAATATCTTACCTGTTCCACAGGATCTTTTAAACATTTGAGCATTGAAGTAACAGAACTGATATCTCCAATCTGTCCGAGAGCCCATATTGCCCTGTGGCGAACCCTTTCATCAGGATCGGAAAGAGCTTTTCTTAAAGCAGGAAGAGCTTCTTTGGAACACAATTTACCAAGAGCTGCTGCTGCATTTAATCTTATAACAGGGTCCAGATCATGGAGAAAATCAATAAGATTATGTACTCTTTCTCTGGCGCCAAGCTTTACCAGAGCATAAATTGCCCAGAGACGAACCAGTCTGTTATTATCTTCCATTAAAGCAGTCATAAGGGGACGGGCTACTGCTTCAGTGCTTAACATCCCCAGGGCCTCAGCTGATCTTATTCTTACAGTATCATCCTCTGATTTCAAAGATATTTGTAATGATTCCAGTGCTCTGGGATCCTGAATCTGCCCCAGTGCTCTTACTATAGAAGCCTGCATAGAAGAATTTGAGGTCTTCATTTTTTCTATTAAAGATGGTACTGCTTTGCTATCTCCTATTTTACCGAGAGCATAAACAGCATTTCTGGCTACCTCTTCATCTAAATCATCTAACATTCTAATTAAAGCTTCTACAGCTTTCTTTTCTTTCATCTCCCCAAGTATATATGCTATATCAGGCCTTATATCTTCTCCATCCAGAGCTAAAATCATTAAAGCCAGTATATCCTGTTTAACAAGCATAATGAGCCTCCTAAGTGATGAATAGCAAATGGGAAAAGTTGTTATAACTTCTTTTCTTATAGATTACCCATACTTTCTCAATTTTTATATTACTTTAAAATTATACTTTAGCAAATTTAAAAAAGCAATATAATTCTAAAAGTTTAGCCGGGAGGATTTTCAAGTAAACTGTGGAATTTTTATATTTATTTGTGCAATGTGTAAAAGGTGAAAGAAAAATCTCTAATACTCATCGCGTCATCTACACCATCAGGAGGAGAATATATGGTAAAAATTAATTTAATAATCTTAATTTTTCTTTTTATATTATCCGGATGTAATAAACCCGTAGTAGAAGTAAAGAAAACTCCGGATGATCTGGTTCAGGCTTTAAAGAATGATAAAACTTTTTCTACCTCTAAAGAGGATCTCAGAAAATTTGGTAAAGATGCTATAGAACCGCTAATAAAAGGTTTAAAAGATGAAGATAAAGTAATTAGAGAGCGTTCTGCTATAATTCTTGGAGAAATCGGTGATTCTTCATGTATTACGCCATTAATTGAGCTTTTAAAAGATAAAGAAGGAAAAGTAAGAGGAGAAGCCGCCACTGCACTTGGCTGGCTGAAAGATCCTAAAGGAGTAATTCCCCTTATAGAAGTCTTAAAAGATGAAGACGAATATGCAAGAGCCAGAGGAGCTATGGCACTGGGAAAACTAAAAGATAAAAAAGCTACTTCTCCTATTATAAACCTATTAAAAGATAAGAGTGATATTGTAAGAAAAGAAGCAGTAATAGCCCTTGGAGAAATAGGAGATAAAAAAGCCACAGAACCTCTCATAAAAACTTTAGAAGATGAAAATATTGAAGTCAGATCCAGAGTTGCCACCTCTTTAGGAGAAATAGGAGATTTAAAAGCTCTTGAGCCACTTATAAAAAAAACAGGGAAAAAAGAAGAAGATAAAACAGTAAGAATTGAAGCAATATGTGCTCTGGGATTATTAAAAAATAACAAAGCTTTGCCAGTCTTAGTTAAATCCCTGGATGATGAGGATGAAAATATCAGAGCCTGGGCAGCAGATGCACTGGGAAAAATAGGAGATAAGAAAGTAATAAAAGATCTCCAGAAGGCTATGGAAAAAGAAAAAAATAGAGAAGTTAAAAGTAAAATTACCTCAGCAATAAATACCATTAAAGGTAACATGAAATAATTATTCATTGTGAGCAGTGAAGTGTGAGACGTGTTTATGATGCAGGGGCGAATCTTGCCTTCGCCCTGATTACACACCTCACGCCTCACCCATTACCCATCAATCTTGAATTATTTAATAGGAATTTGTAAGCTATCTTACTTTTAAAGCTTAATATTTATCTGTAATTTGTAAGACTAATTGTTGACAAATTTTATTTAAATATAATATAATATCTTATATTAAAGATAGAGAAAGTCTTGTATATGAAAGCAGGTGATTTTTGTGGCCAGAAAACTATTAGACAGGGATTTAATAAAAAAATTTTCAGATAAAGAAGAAAATGAAATTGTAGCTATTGCAAAATCAGGAGATAAAGGAGCTTTAACATATCTTTTTAGAAAATATCATTCTATAATTAGATCTATAGCATCAAATTATTTTTTTATGGGTTCAGATCAGGAAGATGTACTTCAGGAAGGGATGTTTGGTTTTTATAAAGCCATAAGAGATTTTGATGAAAATAAATGTGTTTGTTTTATCCAGTTTGCCAGGTTATGTGTCTCACGACAGATTATGGCTACAGCCAAAAAAGCAAGCGGGCCCAAACATAGACCTCTGAATTATTATATCTCTCTGGATAAATATATATATGACGAATATGATGGTAATAAAACTATGTTCGATATTATATCAGATGGTAAAGTCTTCGAACCTGACAAAGAGGTTATTTATTATGAACTTTCTCAGGATTTAAAGAAAGTTATAAGAGAAAAACTTTCTAATTTTGAAAGAAAAGTGGTGGCACTTCATTTAGAAAGTGAATCCTACGAAAAAATAGCTGAAGTACTTAACTGTGAAATAAAATCAGTAGATAATGCCCTTCAGAGAGCCAGAAAAAAAATAAGAAAAGCAGCTTTAGTCTATCATTAGGAAATATCAAAAAAATTATAATTCATAAAAAAGGATATAAATAATAAGAGTCTAATTTATAGATAAAATAATTTCTATTAAAGGTATTTTATATGAATTATAATGACATATACAATTCATTCTCAAATGATCTTACTACAATTGAGAAAAAATATATCTTAAGTAAAGAAGGGCAAAAAATCGGAGAAAGAATAAAACTAAAACTTCAACATTACCTTAAAAAAGTAAGTGAAATAAATAACCTTGAAAAATTAAAAAGCAATCTTGATTATTATACAACAGTAGATTATCCTCACAGTTCCAGAGAAATAAGAAGGAGGACCATTTATAAACTCGGAGAACTTGTCAGTTTAGGAGATGAATTAGAAAAACTTTTTTACAGTATAGAAAGAGAAAAAACAGATAGAAATATTAGTTAAGATATTCACGGAAGTTTGACAACCTGAAGTTAAGTAATGGCGTAAAACCAGGGGGATTCGTATTATAAAATAGACGTAGACACGTGGTTTTCAAATTTTTGAATAGAAATAACTTTAGGGGGAATTTGAAGTTT
>JAKJGF010000257.1 GCA_022704525.1 Bacillota bacterium
AGGATAATGAATGAAAAAGGTGTTATAATGGGAAAAAATTTAAAGATTTTATTGCAGTTTAACCTGAGTGGAAAAGATACTAAATTTGGATTTAATCTGAATAATCTTTCTGAAATTAAAGAAATAAGTAAATTTGAAAATATTAAATTAGAAGGGTTAATGGCTATGGCGCCATATTTTGAAAATCCGGAGGAAAGTCGTCCTTATTTTAGAAAAATGAAGGATTTATCATTAGAATTAAAGAATATATATAACTTAGAAATTAATTATCTTTCTATGGGTATGACCGGTGATTATAAAGTTGCTCTGAGTGAAGGTGCAAATTTAGTTAGAATAGGGAGTGGTATTTTTGGTGCTAGAACCTATTGAGAGAACTACTATTTTAAAAGGAGGGGATGAGACAATGGGAGATAGTATTTTTAAAAAAATAAAAAAGTTTTTTACTCTGGAAGATTTTGAAGCAGAAGCTGATGTTGAAGAAGATGAGACAATAGAAGAATTTCAGGATTTTCAACCCAGAATGAGAAAGAAATCCAATCTTATAAGTCTTCCTTCTGCCAAACAGCAGGATATTATTATTATGGAACCTCTGGACCTTAATGAAGCTCAGGAAGTAATAGATAATCTTAAGTGTAACAAGCCTATAATAGTTAATCTTGAAAAAGCCGAGGCTACAATGCATCAGAGGATTGTTGATTTTATCGTTGGCGCAACTTATGCTTTAGAAGGTCATGTTCAAAAAGTTCAGGAAAAAATAACCCTCTTTACTCCCAGTAATATACAAATAACTTCTTCATCATCAAAGAAAGAACAAAAAGAACTTCAAGAGCGATTTTTTCTAAAATAATTATTATACTGTGAAGATGCTTCTCTCTAATAGGACGGACTTTTTTTGAGTATATAATAAGGAATTTTTGTTTTTTTATTTATTCAGGGAGTCAGGAAATTATGCGTATAGGAATAATTGGAGGAGGATTAACGGGTTTAACCTGTGCATATCATATTGCTGAAAAAGGATATAATGTTGTTTTAATAGAAAAAGAAAAGGAAATAGGAGGTCTTATTAATTCTTTCCTTATAGGAGGGAATTTTTTAGAGAAATTTTATCATTATATAAAAGAAGATGATAGAGAGATTTTAGACCTTATAGAATCTCTCTCACTTAAATCAGAGCTTGTCTGGAAGAACTCCAATAAAGGTTTATTTTATAGAAATAATGTATCCTGTTTTAATAACTTTATTGATGTATTTAATACAGGTTCACTGAATTTTGTAGATAGACTTCGTCTTTATATCTGTATGCTTTTTCTTAAGAAAATTGTAAATTATAAATCTCTTGAGGGTATAACTGCAGAAAAATGGCTTCGTTCCATTGGAGGGGGAAGTTTATTTCGCTTCTTCTGGAACCCCATACTTAAGAATAGCTTCCAGGATTATTACAGTCAGATAGGTTTTACTTATTTATGGGCAAAGTATAGAGCCAGGGGAAATAAAACAGGTTATTTAAGAGGAGGATTTCAGAGATTAGCAGAAGTAATGAGACAGAAAATCTTCGCCAGATCAGGTAGTATAAGAACGTCTACTATAGTTAAATCTATTATACCGGGAATTGAAGGTGGTGTTAGAATTGCTACAGAAAGAGATATATTAGATGTTGATATGGTAATTGTTACTACACCTGTACCGATATTTATGAAAATGTTAAAGAATCTTCCTGTGGAATATGCTATGAATTTAAATTCAATTCAGTATATGAGTGCAGTCTCTCTGGTATTGGAACTCTCTAAACCTTTTGGATATATCCATATTATGGAAAGCTGTGATCTTTCTTTTCCTTTTGTAGAAATTGTTGAACATACTAATCTTGTTTCTCCCGAATATTATGAAGGTTCAAGCATACTTTATATAATGAAGTATGTTGAATCTGATAGTGTATATATGAATTATTCTACTCACAAATTACTGGAAGATTACATACCATATCTTAAAAGACTTAATTCCTCTTTTGAACAGAGTTGCATAAAAAAAGAATATCTCTTCAGAGCTGATTTTGCCTATCCTGTAATGACCTCTAATTATTCCAGAATAGTACCTGGTATAGAGACACCCTTTAAAGGAGTTTTTCTTGCCAACACATCACAGGCCTATCCTGAACTCACTAGTATAAATAATTGTATTATTTTATCCTATAAAGCACTGGATATAGCACTTTCTAAAATGGTGAAGAATACATGATAAAATTTTTACCCCATATTTTATTATGGTGGGCCTTTCTTTTTTTACTGGGTTTAACAGGGTTTCCCTTTTTATTTGTAGTCTTTAGACGTTTCCCTGGGAGAGGTTTCTTTTTCAGCAAGGTATTTTCTTACTTATATAGCATGGATCCTGGGAAGATGTCATATTTTCTCTTTTTCCAGATTCAATTTGTCCTTTCTTACAGGAATTATTTTATTATCTTCCATATATATAGTTTTTAAATATCGTAAAGAATTGTTTCCATGGCTTATAGGGAATTACAGACTTATCCTTGCAGTAGAGATAATTTTTTTTCTTACTTTGTTTTTCTTTACTACAATAAGGGCATATAATTCCAGGATAATTGGCGAAGAAAAATTTATGGATCTGGCTTTTCTTAATAGTATTTGTAAAACCACTTATTTCCCTCCCGGTGATCCTTGGTTATCAGGATTTACTATAAACTATTATTATCTCGGATATGTTTTGAATTCAGTGATTATTAAAATAGTTTCCCTCGATGTCTCTATCGCTTATAATCTGGCTCTGTCATCCACTCTGGCAATGGTTTTTATAACATCCTGGGGGTTTGTTTATACTTTTACAGGCAGTCATTTCGGAGGTATTTCTTCTTCTTTTCTTTTAGCAATTTCTGGAAATAATGATGGTTTTCTACAGATTATAAAGCTTCAGGGGCTTATAGGATTTAATTTTTTTCAAAGTTCTCGTATTATTCCCAATACTATAAATGAATTTCCTTTTTTTAGTTTTATCCTGGGCGATCTCCATCCTCATTATACATCTCTACCAATTTTTATATTTGCTCTGACATTATGTTTACTATGGATCAGTGAGGTTTTTATGAAAAATGTCTATCCCGGATTTATTGAAGTAATGCCTCTGGTATTTACCACCTCTTTGATAACAGGTTTTTTATTTGGAGCTAATTTCTGGAATGTACCTGTATGTTTTCTCCTGCTCTTTCTTTCTTTTATATTTTCATCTGATACTTCACGTAAAAGAAATATTTCTATAAAATTACCGATTATATATATTGTATTTACAGTAATATGTTCCATATTATTATTTCTGCCGGTGTTTCTTGATTTTCATGCTCCCGGGTCTATACTTCCGAGGTTTGTACTATCAAACTCACGAACTATCTTTTCTCATTTTCTTATATGTTTTTTCTTCTTTATTTTTGTGGCTATTTCTGCATTATATTTAATGTTAAAATCCAACTTTAATAAACTTAATCAATCCCATCAATTAATGTGGATTTATGGTTCAGTCATTATATGTATTTTTTTATATTGTATTTTTCAGACCTTTCTTGTACCTTTTCTGGTCTTATTATCTGTTGTAACCTATATCTTAATAGACTCTGATATAAAGGAGAAGAACCATAACTGGATCTGGTATTTATTTTTTCTTGCTTTTATTATTCTTTTAGGTTGTGAACTTTTTTATCTTGATGATAGTTATGGTCATCCTTATGAGAGGATGAATACAATATTTAAGTTCCATTATCAGGTTCTGGTTTTATTTGCTCTTGCCTGTGGCGGTGTTCTTACTTTGATACTAAATAGAAAAGTGTCTGTATTTTTCTGGATAATTTTAGTTATACTTTTTGTTCCTACTTTATTTTATCCTTTTGCTGCTTCTTATGCGAAAATGGATTTCTCTAGAGCCCCCGAACTGGACGGGATGAAAAGTTATATGAAGGAGGAACATCCGTCAGATTTTGCTGCTATAATCTGGCTTAGAAACAATTATAAATCTCTTCCAGTAAATCCGGTAATAGTTGAAGCTACAAAAGATGCTTATTCCTATTATTCCAGAGTATCCACCAATACCGGTATTCCATCTGTGCTGGGCTGGGGAAACCATGAGTTTGTCTGGAGAGGAAACTGGGATATAGTGCGGCTGAGAGAAGACGATATAAAATTATTATATGAAACTTCTGATATAAATCTTGCCATGTTTTTAATAGATAAATATAAAATTACTAATGTATACTGGGGAGAAATGGAAAGTAATACTTATTCTTCTGAAGGTCTTTCCAAATTTTATAATATAATGGACCTTATATATAACCAGAATGGTGTTATAATATTTCAGGTGAGAAGTGATGAGACGTGAGACGTGAGACGTGGGACGTGTAGAGGCGAACCCCTGTGTTCGCCCGGATTGTCACGCATTATACATCATCCATCACCCATCACTATTTAGCAGGTGAAAAAATATGTTAAGAGTAGATTTCCATATTCATAGTTATTATTCAAAGGATTCTATTATGTCTCCTCAGATTATAATAGAACATTGCCAGAGGAGAGGAATAAACTGTATTGCCATAACCGATCATAATGAAATAGGAGCAGCCCTTGAGATGGAGAAAATGGGGGATATAAAAATTATCGTCGGGGAAGAGGTTAAAACCAGGGAAGGTGAGATTATAGGACTTTTTATAAAAGAAAAAATTCCTCCTGCCCTCTCTCCGGAAGAGACTGTAGGGATAATAAAAGAACAGGGAGGACTCGTATATATACCGCATCCCTTCAGCAGGTGGAGGCGTACGAGAATTAAGACTGACGCTCTTGAGAGAATAAGGAAAGATATAGATATCCTGGAGGTTTTTAATGGGAGAAACCTTTCTTCTTCCGATAATTTAAGAGCCGAGCAATATGCTACAGAGCATAATATTCCCATGGGAGTTGGGACTGACAGTCATATTACCTGGGAACTCGGAGGTTCTTATGTTGAGATTAATGATTTTTCTTCTCCCGGTGAACTTCTTATGGCCTTAAGGAATGGCTGCAGAGTGACTAACCTGAGTAATCCTGTAGTTCATTTTGGTTCTACTTATGTAAGGATCAGAAAAAATCTGTGCAAGTTTCTGGATAAGATGAATAGAATGGAGAAGAGTTAGTAACGTGAGACGTGAGATGTGAAGGGTGAAGAGTATAAATATATGATTAAATCCTTAATCCTGGCCATGAGGCCAAAACAATGGACTAAAAATCTATTAATTTTCGCAGCCCTTATCTTTGGAGAAAGGCTTTTTCATTTAAGTGATTCCCTGATAGTTCTTATTATTTTTATCCTCTTCTGTCTATTAACCAGTTCCATATATATAATAAATGATCTTATGGACTATGAGCAGGACAGGCTTCATCCGGAGAAGAAAAAAAGACCCATAGCCTCAGGGAAATTAAGTAAAAGAAGAGCTATTATTTTTGCCGTTTTTCTTGCCCTTCTTTCATTGACTCTGGCAAGATTAATTAATGTTAAAGGTTTTCTTGTATTTCTGATTTATTTTATATTGAATCTTTTTTATTCTTTCAGATTAAAAAGGTTAGTCATTCTTGACGTTCTTTGTATATCCCTGAGTTTTGTCATAAGGGCTGCCGCAGGGGCCTTTGTAATAGATGTTGTCATGTCTCCATGGCTTGTGGTATGTACTTTTTTACTTTCCCTTTTTATGGCCGTTGGTAAAAGGAGGGGAGAGATGATTCTTCTTGATAAGGAATCGGTAAATCACAGGCAGGTTTTAAGTCTCTACAATGTGATCCTTCTGAATCAGATGATTTCTGTAGTTACTTCTTCTATTTTGATAGCTTATTCCCTTTATACCTTTACTTCAGGTAAGTCTTTAATCCTTATGTGTACAATACCCTTTGTTCTCTACGGAATTTTTAGATATCTCTATCTCGTATACCAGGAAAACAGAGGAGAAAGCCCTACCTCCATATTTATTTCCGATCTGCCATTACAGATAAATATGCTCTGCTGGCTCCTGTCAGTATTGCTTATTTTATACTGGAAATATCTGAAGGAATTGGTTGGTATATAGAGGAGTGAAAAGTGAAAAGAGTGAGCAGTGAACAGAAATAAAAAGTGAAAAATGAAAGGAAGTAAAAAGTGGAGTATAATACATATCTATTGTCGGAAGTTCGACAAGTAAAGGTCAAAAATGAGGGGTTAAAGTGTCATAAATCCTTTAGATATGCGGGTGCCATTTTTTTTGGGCCAAATTTCCAC
>JAKJGF010000258.1 GCA_022704525.1 Bacillota bacterium
AGAAAAGTAATTCCCAAATTTTCATTAGAAGAGGGAATAGAGGGTGTAGGGTTACATCCAGTTAGATTGAACCCATCATGTCGGCAATCTAATAAAGGTAATTTGATAAATTTTGTTAAAATTAATAATATATTTTAATATTTTTATTAAATTATTTAACCTGAATAAAATAAATGAAGAAGATTATAATTCATTACTTTATGTTGGTATGTCAAGAGCCAGAACAGGACTGTTCGTATTTATAAACAAAAAATACCAGCAGGAATGCCTTCACCTTATTTCACAGTATAGAGGAATTTTTGATGAAAGAGATAAAAAAAATACACAGGGATAAATTCTTTATAAAAGAAAGATTTTCACAAAAAAATGTAGAATTTAACTAAAATTATCAAAAAAAGAGGTCAATTATATGGACACACCGGAACAGGGCCAATTAGTAACAGTAAGACAGCGTCATTATATAATCTCAGATATCAATACTTCTACCTTGCAAAAAGCTTCGCAATATCCCTTACTTAAACCACAGCATCTCGTAACACTTCAATCCATAGAAGAAGATACCATGGGCGAAGAGCTTCAGGTTATATGGGAATTAGAACCGGGAGCAAAAATTTCCAATCCGGTCCCTCTTCCGGAACCGGAAGGCTTCGACGAACCTCAAAAACTTGAAGCTTTCCTGAATGCAGTCCGGTGGGGAGCCATCTCCTCAGCCGACACAAGAGCCCTTCAGGCACCTTTCAGAAGCGGAATCATTATTGAAGACTATCAACTGGATCCACTGGTAAGAGCGATTCAAATGCCCAGGGTTAACCTGCTTATTGCCGATGACGTGGGACTGGGAAAAACAATTGAAGCAGGTCTGATTATCCAGGAACTCATACTTCGTCACAGAGCCAGAACAGTCCTTGTAATATGCCCTTCAGCCCTTCAGATACAGTGGAAAGATCAGATGAGAGACAAATTCGGACTGGAATTTCGCATTGTAGACACGGAACTACAGAAAGAACTCAGACGGAAAAGGGGAATTCACGTCAATCCCTGGACTCATTTCCCCCGGCTTATAACATCCATTGACTATATTAAAAGAGACAGACCCATGAGACTTATGAGAGAAGTATTGCCTTCGGCAGGAGAATCTACCTATCCAAGGCCTTTTGACATACTTGTTATAGATGAATCCCATAGTGTGGCTCCTTCAGGAAGGGGGAAATATGCCATAGATTCACAGAGAACACAGGCTATAAGAACCATTGTCCCTCATTTTGAAAACAGGCTCTTCTTAACAGCCACCCCTCATAACGGATACAAAGAGAGTTTCTCTGCCCTTCTGGAATTACTGGACAATCAGAGATTTGCCAGAGGGATATATCCTCCAAAGGATCAGCTCGGGGAAATTATGATAAGACGTCTTAAATCAGAACTGCCTCCCCTTAAAGACGGAACTCCCCGTTTCCCTGAAAGAAAAATAAGATCCATTGAAGTAAGTTATTCCGATAAAGAAAAAGAACTTCATAAATTACTGGAAGAATATAAAAAATTAAGACTGAATAATCCGGCAGGTAAAACAGAAGAAGTGGCAACAAAATTTGTCCTTATAACTTTAAAAAAGAGGCTCTTTTCCTCTCCCGAAGCATTCAGGATAACCCTGGAAAAACACATACATTCATTAAAAAATGCGAAAAAATACTCCCCGGGTAATATAAAAAAATCAGCATATAATATTTTACAGTATCAGATAGAAAGTTTAGAAGAAGAATTTGCAGATGATGAAATCTATGAAGAATCTTATAAAGATGTCATAGAAGAGACCTCCATGTTCTTCCGTGAGTCTACTGCTGAAGAGGAAAGGCTTCTTCAGAATATGGAAACCCTCGCTCTCGACCTTGTAAAACGTCCCGACTCAAAAGCAACAGAGCTTATAAAGTGGCTCAATGAAAAAATCCGCCCTGAAGGTAAATGGTCAGACAGAAGGGTTATTATTTTCACCGAATACAGAGCCACGCAGAAATGGTTACTCGGCCTCTTTGCAGGAGAAAAACTGCTGGAAGGTAACAGGCTTATGACTCTTTACGGAGGTATGGATTTAAAAGAACGTGAAAAGATTAAAGCAGCTTTCCAGGCCAATCCGAAAGACAGCCCTGTGAGAATCCTTCTTGCCACAGATGCTGCCTCTGAAGGCATTGATCTTCAGAATCACTGTGCAAGGCTTATTCATTATGAGATTCCCTGGAACCCCAACCGCATGGAACAGCGTAACGGAAGAATTGACCGTCACGGCCAGCGTGGTATTAAAGATAAATACGGTAACAGCTTTGTTTCCATCTATCACTTTGTAGGTGAAGGGTTCAGGGAAAAACCCTTTACCTATAAACCCATGGATTTGGAAGATGACCTTGAGTTCCTCATGAGAGCTGTTAATAAAATACAGACTATCCGGGAGGATCTCGGGAAAGTAGGCCCTATTATTGCTAAAAAAGTAGAGAAAGCCATGTTAACAGGTAAATTTGACCTGGAAACAAAAACAGAAGAAGATGATGCAAAATCCTTAAGGAAAATACTCCGTATTGAACGTAACATCCAGGAGCAGATTCAGAAATTAATAAAGAGACTTTTAGAATCAAGGGAAACTTTAAATCTATCCCCCGAACATATTGAATCGGTGGTGCAGGTAGGTCTTTTTCTTGCCGGTCAACCTCCATTAATACCATTACCGGACATAAACGGTAAAAGACTTTTCCATCTGCCTTCTCTTAAAGGCAGCTGGGCAAAGAGCTATGACGGACTTGCCCATCCTCATACAGGGCAGATCAGACCCATTACCTTTGATGAAGAAATTGCCCGTGGCAGAGATGATGTCGTCCTTGCTCATCTCAATCATAATCTTGTCCAGCAATGTCTGAGACTTCTCAGGGCAGAGGTATGGGCCACAGAAAGAAAGAAACTTAATAGAGTTACATGCCGGGTAGTTTCAAAAGATGCCCTGAAAGATCCCGCTGTAATAGCCTATGCGAGACTTGTCATTACAGGCAGTGACTGTCACCTTCTTCATGAAGAAATAATAACTGCCGGCGGAGTCATAAAAAAGGAGAGATTTTCCCGTTTAAACGTGGGGCAGACAGATAAAGCATTGAAATCTGTAACAGATAATTCTCCTCCCGGGCCGGTAAAGGAAAAATTACTGGAAGAATATCCCCTGTATAAAGAATCTCTCAGGAGATCCCTTGAAGTTCGTATGGAAGAAAGAATGAAGGAGCTTCAGAATGTCCTGAAAGACAGAGAAAATAAAGAAGTGGAAGATATAACAAAAATCCTTGAAGAACTCAGAAAAGCAATTTCAAAAGAACTTGAGAAAACAGGAAAACCCGAACAGATGGATTTATTTAATGATGAAGAAAAAGAACAGTTCAGACAGGATATAAATGCTTTAAGACATCGCCTTCAGGAAATACCGGAAGAAATAGAGAGAGAAGTGGAGCATATAAAGAAACGCTTTATGAATACACAGGCCAGGATATTTCCGGTGGCATTGACTTTTCTGGTGCCGGATGATCAGATAATATGATTTGCCTTAAGAATACCTAAAGCCTTTGCAGATACTGCAAATATAAAAAAAGAAGCTATAGTGAATATGTCTCTCATAGACGGTAAAATTATTATTACTCCTGTGTTTGAATCTGAGTATAACCCTGAAGATCTTCTATCAAAAATTACAGAAGAAAATATTCATAAAGAATTTGATACAGGGGAACCGATGGGGAAGGAAATATGGTAAACTATTTAAAATTTTATAAAATTATAATATAATAAATTTATAAAGAAAATTTTAAATAAAGGAGAATATTAAATGTCTGCAATAAAGGAAAAAATATTGAATGTAAAATTACCTGTTGAATTACATAAGGAATTAAAAATTCAGTCTGCCGTGAGAGAACAGAGTATAAAAGACATGGTACAGCAGGCTATAAGAGAGTTTCTTCAGAAAATCAAAGGAGAAGAGGAAGATAAAGATTTTAATAATTTTATGAAAGCCTGGGAAAATGCAGAAGAGGAAGAACCTGAGCCGGGAGATATAGAAGCAATAGAAAGAGGTAGAAGAGAAATAGCTAATGGCGAAGTAGAAGATTTTGAAGAAGTATTTAAGGAATTTGAGAATGAAAGTTAAGTTAACAAAATCTGCAAAAAAAGATGTTAATCAACTCGATAAAGACATAAAGAAAAGGATTTATACTAAAATTCGTTTATTAAGACAGGGTAAAATTCCGATTATAACTTTAAAAGGGCATAAAACTACAGGAAAAATGAAGATGGATGATTATAGAATAATTTATCAAATTGATAAGAAAAATAAGATAATTAATATAACAGATGTTATTTTGAGAAAAGACGCATATAAAAAATATTAAGACAGGAGACCCCCAATGTCAGTAACCCGTCATCACGCCGAATGGATGTCACTCCTTGAAATATCGGGCCCCTTTTTATCCATGCCGGTTTTAATGAAAGTCTTTCCCCAGAGACTGGATACAGTGGATACTGATATAAAAAGGAGACTGAAAATAGCCTGTGAAGAATGGATTGCAAATAGAGACAGCAGAAGTCCTGATCCTTTCCTTCACTATGCCTGGATAAAATTTGTTCTTACAGAAGCTCTTGAGATACCACAGGAACTTCTCTCTGAGGGTCCAAAGATACCTTATGATCTTTATGTCAAAATTCTCCAGTACGGAGAAACCCTGAAGCCCGATCTGGTTATAATAAACTCTGATGACGGAAAAGCAAGAATCCTTATAAACATTCTCCCTGCCGGCACATCCCTGGAAAAACCTCTCCCTGGCCTTCGATGGAAAGCTTCTCCTGCAGGCCGTATGCTTGAACTCCTTCATGGAACAGGTGTCATTCTGGGTTTAATAACAAACGGCGAAGAGTGGATGCTCCTCCACGCTCCTTCCGGTGAAACAACCAGTTATATTTCCTGGTACGCCTCTTTATGGCAGGAAGAACCCTTAACCTTTCAGTCTTTCTGCAGTCTTTTAAAAGCGCGCCGCCTCTTTGGCGTTACTTCTGAAGAAACCCTGGAAGGTATGTTTTCTGAGAGCATGCAAAATCAGCATGAAGTAACGGATCAATTGGGTTATCAGGTTCGCCGTGCCGTGGAGGTTCTTGTGAGGACTTTTGACAGGATTGATGAGGATTCCCATAGAACATTACTTAAAGATATACCGGAGAAAACCCTTTATGAATCCGCTCTTTCTGTTATGATGCGTCTTGTCTTTCTTTTCTGCGGGGAAGAAAGAAAAATGCTTCCCCTGGACGATCCCTTTTATAATGAAAATTATGCCGTATCAACCATAAGTGCTCATTTAAGAGAAACAGCAGACTGCTATGGTGAAGAAGTTCTGGAAAGACGTTATGACGGATGGTGCAGACTCCTTGCCACATGGAGGGCAGTTCACGGAGGAATTACCCACGAAAGACTCCATCTTCCCGCCTATGGAGGAGAACTTTTCGACCCGGATAGATATCCTTTCCTGGAAGGAAGGCCGGAAGGGTCAGGATGGCAGGAGACCCCCGCTCATCCCCTTCCCGTAGATAACAGAACAGTCTTACATCTCCTTGAAGCTCTCCAGTATTTACAGATGCGCCTTCCCGGCGGCAGAGGGGCAGAACCGAGAAGACTCTCTTTCCGTGCTCTCGATATAGAGCAGATTGGCCATGTCTATGAAGGTCTTCTGGATCATACAGTCTTTAAATCAGAAGAACCTGTTCTGGGTATTGTGGGAACAAAGTATAATGAACCGGAAATTCCCCTTTCTCTTCTGGAAGAATACAGAGAAAAGGGAGAAAAAGACCTCCTTAAATTCCTTTCAGAGAAAACAGGGAAAACAGAAAAAACCTTATTAAATGCCCTTACATCAGAAATAAAAAAAGAATTTCATAAAAAATTACAGACTTTCTGCGGTAATGACGAAAAGTTTTTCAAAAGAATTCTCCCCTTCGGAAATCTCATAAGAGAAGATACCTTCGGCTACCCCATTATTATACTTGCCGGCTCTTTCTATGTCACACAGGGAAGTGACAGGAGAACAACAGGAACTCATTATACACCGAGAAGCCTTACAGAACCGATTGTAAAATATACCCTGGAACCTCTGGTCTACGAGGGGCCTTCCGAGGGGAAGCCGGAAGAAGAATGGCAGTTAAAATCTCCCGGAGAACTGCTCGAACTTAAAATATGCGATATGGCCATGGGGTCAGGAGCT
>JAKJGF010000044.1 GCA_022704525.1 Bacillota bacterium
AATATAAGATTTAGAAGTAAGTTCACCTTCCACTTCAATGGTAATATCATTTTTTGCATATGGTGCGATTAATATTAAGGATGAGAAAAACTGGCTTGAAATATGACCTTTCATTCTGCAGGTTCCTCCGCTTAACGTTCCTCCCTCTATTTCAACAGGAGGACATCCTGTGGAAGAATTAACTTTTACTTTTAACTGTTCTAAGCCCTTTAATAATTCTTCCAGTGGTCGTTCCTTCATTCTTTGGTCTCCTGTAATAATCGTTCTTCCGGGGCATAGAGAAGCAAAGCCTGTAAGAAATCTTGTAGCGGCGCCGGAATTCCCCGGGTAAATTTCTCCGGCGGGAAGAGTCAATTTTCCTCCTGTGCCGTATACGGTAAAGGTATTTTCTACCTGAATTATGTTAATTCCGAAAGCTCTTAACCCTTCTGCCATATATTTTGTATCATCACTTAAGAGTACATTTTTTAATACACTTTTTCCTTCTCCCAGGGCTGATATTAAAAAAGCTCTCATTGTATAACTTTTTGAACCGGGTACTTTAACTGTGGTATTAAAATTTTCTACAGGTATTATTTCAAGAGTTTTCATTTCTTTGAATATATCTCCCGATAACCGATGCTATTTTACTGATTTCTTTCATTAAGATATGAAATTTTTCAAAGGTCAGTGTCTGATATCCGTCTGACAGTGCTTCTCTCGGATTGGGGTGTACCTCTACTATTAATCCGTCTGCTCCTGCTGCCACGGCTGCCCTTGCCATAGGTATGACAAGTTCATAATCCCCTGTGCCGTGACTGGGATCTACAAAAACCGGCAGATGGGTCAATTTCTTTAATAAAGGTACGGCATTTAAATCAAGGGTAAATCTTGTACTGTCTTCAAAGGTTCTGATACCCCGTTCACATAAAATAATATTTTCATTTCCTTCTGCCAGTATATATTCAGCACACATAAGAAGCTCTTTTATGGTCCCTGAAAAACCTCTTTTCAATAAAACAGGTATTCTGGTGTTTCCTACTGCTTTCAGGAGTTTATAATTCTGAAAATTTCTTGCCCCTATCTGTAAGATATCGATATATTTTGCTATTACATCTATTTCATTTGTATCCATAACCTCTGTAATGAGCAGTAAACCTGTCTCTTCTTTGGCTTTTTTCATAAGTTTAAGGCCTTCTTCACCGAGGCCCTGAAAACTGTAGGGAGATGTTCTGGGTTTAAAGGCACCACCTCTTAATATTTTTCCTCCTTCTTTTTTTACTGCTCTGGCGGTTTTCATAATCTGTTCTTCCTTTTCGATGGCACAGGGGCCTGCCATAATAATGACTTCTTCCTCTCCGATCTTTACGCCTTCTATATTTATTACAGTATTTTTCGGATGAAAATCTCTCCCTGCCAGTTTATAGGGTTTAAGTATACGGATAACATTTTCAACACCATTCAGCAAAATAAAATCCTGTTCTACAAATTTCCTTTCATCACCTATAATACCGATGATTGTAACTTCCACTCCTTTTGAGAGGTGTGATTTTAAGCCTTTTTCCTCTACTGTTTTAATAACATCGGAGATCTGTTCTTCCGTGGCATTTTTTTTCATAACAATTATCATAATTTAACGCTTCCTTTTCTTAATTTAGGTTTTAGGTTTTAGGTTTATATTAAGATATCTCTCACCCAACATCCATTACCCATTCATCTATAGCAACATCCAGTTCATCAATAGATACCTTAAATATTCTGGCTGTGCCGATTTTCTCGAGTAGTACGAAATCTATAAAGGCGGAATGTCTTTTTTTATCTTTTTTTATGGCATTCATAAGATCCTTTTTATTTAATTTGACTTCAATGGATAAATTAAATTTTTTAAGAAGTTTTTTTATTCTTTCTCCATCATTTTTCTGCAATATTCCTCTTAAAACAGAAAAATTACTTGCAAAGATCATACCCAGTGCCACAGCTTCGCCATGGGGTAATCCTGCAATTTTCTCGATTCCATGCCCCAGTGTATGGCCAAAGTTTAATTTCTTTCTATTACCTTTTTCTTTCTCATCGGATTGAACAATCTCTGTCTTTATAGAAATGGAATCCTGGACTATTTTTTTAATCTCATTTTTTCGGAGGGAAAGAATTTCACTGTAATTTTCTTCTAAATATCTGAAATACCTTTCATCTTTTATTACAGCATGTTTTATTACTTCAGCAAAACCACAGCTTAATTCTTTATGGGGAAGGGTTTTAAGGACATTAAAATCACATATTACAAATTCCGGTTGATTGAATGTTCCTATAATATTTTTATAACCTTCGAAATTTACACCGTTTTTTCCTCCTGTACTGGCATCAACCTGGGCAAGTAATGTAGTGGCAACAAAGCCAAATGGTATACCTCTCATATAGGTTGAAGCAGCAAATCCTGTTATATCGCAGACGATTCCACCACCTATACCTACAATTAAGGAAAGTCGATCAACCTGTAATTCAAGAAATTGTTTGTATATATCCTTTATAATATCCAGAGTTTTACATTCTTCTCCCGTGCCTGTTATTATGACAGAAAATTTTGAAAATAAATTTCCATAGTGAAAATTCACATTGGGATCTGTTATGATAACAGTTTTTTCTCTATTACAGTACTTATTCAGATTACTTATGGATTCTCCCAGTATAATTTCACAATTTCCCGTCTGTCCATCAATTCTGAAGGTTTTCACTATTATCTTCCTTTACTGAGATTATATGGGAGGTATTTTACCTTAAATCGATGAAAATGCCAATAACCTTTATGAGAGAAATTTTTTTATAAGATTTTATTTTTCATAAATAGGATAATAGATTAGATGTATCGAATAATTATTCAGTTATTATTCAGAGTCAGAAAGGAGAATATTTTGTGCCAGCAAAGGAGAAAGTAAAAAAAAGGACCGAAACTGAAAAATGGAATGAGGTCTTTGAATCAATAAAAGACCGTTTTTCCGGGAAAATCGAGATCCAGGGGAAAGCAATTAAATTTATAGGAACCCATAAGGATAAAGAAGTAATCATTATACCGAAAGGGAACAATGTGAATTTTTCTATTCCTGGAAAATGTGATTTTACTTTAGAATTACTCACTGAAAGTGCTTTGAGAAGTGTTAAAAAGATGATATCCAAAGAAATAACCATAGGTTGCCAGGAATTTGATTCACGCTATGTTATAAGAGGTAAACCTGAGGATAAGGTAGTGGAATTTTTAGCTTCCGAGAAGTTACGAGATGCTATAAGATGCTTTGAACCTATTGTGTCTTTTAATCTGAAAACAGGAGTTCTTGATATTATTACTAAAAAAGGCACGGAGATTTCTGCCGATAAGATAGATTTTCTTGTTGAGAGACTTGTATTTATAGTAAAAACTGCCGAGAATCCTGAAGAAATATCAGAAGAAACTGTGACTGTTGATAAATATGATAAGAAAAAATCTGAGAAAACAGATGAGAAAGAAGAACTTTCTCTGGAAGCAAGGGTCTTAGAACTTGAAAAAAGAGTTAAAGAACTTGAAAAGATAATTGAAATTTTAAAAACTAAGATTAGAGTTTAAACTTTTCACTCTTAATAAGTGAGCAGTGAGGAGTAAACAGATTTTCTTACTCCTCACTGATTATTTATTTCATGTTGATCAATTAACTGTAATATTCCCACTTGAAGGCTTAAAAATCTTATTTTCCTCTGGGAACTATTTCTTCCCATGTGAAAGTTAAAGTCCAGTAAGGAAGAGGTTCTGATTTTTTTGCAAATTCTTTAAGTTCTAAAAGATAATACTTATCTTTTTCAGTTCCCTTTATTATATAGTAATATCCTACTATTGGAGCATTTACACAGGTATCCCACTTATCAATATCCTCTGTACTGATAATTTGGATATCAGGTTTCTTTGGAAATACTTTAATTCTGACAGCAAAAAGAGAAGCTACTTTCTTTAGATCAGGATTTTCTATAAATCGAATATCTGCTGAATAGTCTGTAGAATCCAGTGTGGCTTCATCTGAAAAACGAAAACCTGTCCACATTTTTATGGTAAAGGTGTCTTTTTGTGAGGTGTCATTCTTGTTTTCTGCCAATACTGAAATATTATCAGTAACCATTTGTAATACTATTATAAGAGCAAGAACTGAAAAGAGCTTTTTTAATCTGTTCATATAAGTTCCCTCCTTAAAATTTTCTTTATAAAGAAATTTCGATAAAAAATTTGGAAGTCCTACAGGGACATGTTTATATTTAAAGTTTTTTCACCTGTAAATTTTTCTGTGATAATACCAATCTGCCATCAAAGGTAGTAAAAACAGCCTTGAGGCTACGGAAAAACGAAGTTCTCCGAAGGACAAAAAGATGGCGTATTTAAGTGAAGAGTGAAAAGAAGCAAAAAGTGAGCAGTGAGCAGAAATAAAAAGGGAAAAGATTATGTACCTTACTATATATTCATGATAAATTATAATTTACGTCTCACGTCTCACGATTTACCTCTTTCAAAACTTTGCCTTCATAAGATGATACAGAATATATAATTCCGCCCAGGATTCCTGCCAGTACACTGATAAAGAAGGAAATTAGTGAAAGAGATATGGATTCAAACTCTGGAACCCCTGCTTTTGCAAAAAAATAAGCAAAACAACTTTCTCTTACACCTATTCCACTTATAGAGACAGGTATTGAGGTAATAAGGCCTATTATGGGATAGAAAAGAAAATAATAGCCCAGAGATGCTTTTACTCCAAGAGAAATTCCTGTAAAATAGGTCGCGAATACGCCTACGATCTGCGCAATGAGTGAAAGAAGTATTGTCGATAAAAGGATTTTTGGGTGACTCTTGAACCAGCAAATGAATTCGAAACTTTTTTTTGTAAAATCTTCAAGTTTTTTAAATTTTAACCAGCGGAAAAGTGATAGAAATTTTTCCTGAACAAAGGAGAGAGATATTAATCCCAGGAAGATAATTAATAATACAAGAAAACCACCTGATTCTAGACTGAAACTGAAATCAGAAGTGATTTTATAGTAAATACAGGAAGAAATAGCAGATAATATGGTAAGGGCTATAAGCCCTATTATTCTATCAAGAACTACAGAACTGGCTGCAAGAGCACTATTTTTAGTCATTTTGTAAAAAAGAGCAATTTTAATAGTATCTCCGCCGACACTTCCCGGGAATACCAGATTAAAAAAAAGTCCTGCATAAGTCAGTTTTATCGTGTCTGAGAGAGTTATATTTTTCTCTGATTCCAGAAGTATTTTCCATCTCAGGGAAAGTAAAAATGGACAAACTATAACTATTAATACTGAAGCGTAAACAAAATAAGTAACATCTATAGAATTTATTTTATTTATTATATTACGCCAGTCGTTTTTAGCAAGTAAATAGGCTATTAAGGAAAGACTTATTATAATTTTCAGAAATTGTATTAAATAATCTGTTTTTTTGTTCACAGAGAATAAGTTCTTTCTTTATTTGAGTTTACCTTCTATACCTTGCAAAAAGCTCTCTACTGTGATATTATCATACTCTGATAAAATGTAAAAGAGGTTATAGATTGAAGATATTAACATTTGAAGAAATTCTTGAAGTTGTAAAAAAACTTACACCCCGGGAAAGAGAAATACTCGAAAAAGAACTTGCTATAATGAGACTGGGGAAGGAGTTTAAGTTTATTACGGATAAACTTGAAAAAAGAAGAATTTCACGAAAAGAGAGGGATACTCAAGATGTCCGATTCTCAAAGGATGCCACAGGATAACTCAAAAGAATTATATTTAAAGGGAAGACAGTTTTTACGGGAAGGTAATTATGAGGAAGCAATTTCCCAATTCGAAGGTGCCCTTGAAATAAAGCAGGATTATAAGGATGCTGCTTTTTATCTGGGATTTGCCTGGGAAAAACAGGGTGAAATACTTATGGCACAGATTGCCTATCAGAAAGCAATAAAAATAGACCCTCATTGTAGAAAAAGCTGGGAAAGTCTTTATAATTTATATGAGAAGATGAAAAACTGGGAAGAAGGGTTTAAGTTTTTCGAAGGTATTTACCCTCTTATAAATAAACAGGCCTTTAAATTCTGGCTTCTGGAGAAATTTGCTCTTATTTATATGACTGAAGGTAAGCTTGAAAGGGCAGAAGATTGTTATAGGGAACTTTTAAAATTAAGGCCAGGTTATAAAGTGGCAGTTTTGAATCTTGGAAAGGTTTACAGACTGGGAGAGAGAAAGGATGAAAAAGCCCTTGATATATTAAAGAGAGCCTTTGAAATCGATAATAGTGATAATTCTCTTGTTCTCTACATAGCCAGGGTGCTTCGTATGTCAGGTCAGAAGGATGAATTTGCTCTCAGGGTTTATAAGGTTCTTTTTAAGATTGACCCCATGGATCAACAGAATAACATATATCTTAAGAATATATTTCTTGAAAGAGATGAGACACAGGATCCTCTGGCACTCGAACTCTATAATTACTTTATAAAAATAGAAGAAAATAAAGGTGAACTTTATTTTCATAGAGGTCTTATATTGAAGAACAGAGGAAAGTGGGATAAAGCTATAGAAGACTTCCAGAGAGCTATAGAACTGGGTTTTTCTCTGGAAAATCACTGGCCGCGATTTGAATTAAGTTATTGTTTTTATAAGATTTTTGATTATAGAAAATGTGCGGAAGAATTAAAGACTCATATTGAAGCTTATCCGGAACATAGTAATGGATGGAAGATGGCGAAAAAAGTTTTCTTTTCTAAAGAATTGGACTGGACTATAGAGGATTTTCCCTGGGCAGAGAATATAGCTTTTATGTTTCCTTCTGATCAGTCCTATCTCAGACTGGCTAATTATGCCAGAAATACAATGAAAGATATAAGTAAAGCCGAGAATCTTTATATGAAAGCTTTGAAGCATAATCCCAATCTTCTGGCAGCACTCGAGTCGTTAGAAAAAATATATGAAGGAACTGAGAACTGGGTAGTTCTTACCAGTATTTATTCAAGTCAACTTGTTCAGTTTTCATCAAAACCGAAAAAGAAAATATATTATCTTTATAAAATGGCAGAGTTAAACTGGCTCAGACTGAAGGATTACGATAAGGCTGAGGAATTGTTTGCCGAGATTCTGAAGATTAATCCACAGGAACAAAAAGTTTATCTGGAAATGTCCAGGTTATTGAAGAATAAAAAAGATTTTAAGGGAGCCAAAGAGAAACTAAGAGGTTTAATACAGAAAGAGATTTCTTATGAGGATGTTTATCCATTGCTGGCTTCTCTTCTTGTGGAAGAAGGAAAAATATGGGCAGCTACTCAGGTTTATAGTATATTAAAACTTTTATTCCCGGACAATAAATCAATTAAAGAATTTTTTTCTGAACATTCTCTCCCTGCTATTAAAGAAGCTCTTCAGTGGGAAAGAGAGAATGAGGATTTACTGGTGCATCAGAATGAGAAGAGTCTTTTAGCTTTTTTAACATGGGCCAGGATCTGGTGTGAAAAACTTTATTCTCCCCAGGTGAATAGTGAAATTCTTCGTAATGCTACTCTGGTGAATGAAAGCCATTATCCTCATATAAAAGATCTCGTCTCCTGGTGTTCAAAAAAAATAGGCCTCCCTGAGATACCTTCTTATGTTTATTATGGGAAAAAGAACAGTTTTACTCTTATTTCCTGTATTTCTCCTGATGATTCTTATATTATTTTTCACGAGGATTTTCTGAAATTATTAAGTGATAGAGAAATACTGTTTCTTATAGCCCATGAACTTGCTCATATAAAGAGAGAACATCATTTATATTACAGAATAAAAGAAAGGGTTTTAAGTTGGACACTTGGTATGACATCAAATATACTTTTTAGTAAAATTCCTATTCCTGTACCGAGTGTATGGAAAAATTGGGCAAAATCAAAAGATTTAGCTGAACTGGATTTTGATAGGGTGCTTCTTGGTCTGGATTTTACTGCTGATCGCTATGGTCTTTTCTTTTGTTCGGATATTGGTTCAGCAAGCAGTGCAATATGGAAAAAATATGCCTTTTCAAGAAATAAGAAGATTGAAGAAGTAAATTTTAAAGAATTAATTACTTCAAAAAAAGATAAAGAAGTTGTTTCCCGTCTGTTGGAACTCTGGACTTTTGCCCTTAGTTATGAATATGAAGCAGAGGTAAATCCTGTTACGATTGTGAAAGGTGAGACGTGAGACGTGAGACGTAATTACTATAAATATATAGTCAGTTAACTAATCTTTGCCTGCTTCGCAGAGACGACCTTTCACTTTTCACTCTTTACTTTTCACTTTTTTCTCACCTTTTAGTTTTTCTTCGATGAATGGATAGATTTCATCTAAAGGTATATTAACTGAACTGATATTTACATTTACCTTTGGTGTTATTAAGCTGTCTCCTTTATATATATTTGACATGGTAAAATCTGCCCCCTCTATGGATGTTGATTTTTCATTGAGATTGAGGGAGATATTTTGGACATCAAAATTTATTTTTTCAATTTTTATTGATAATTTAGATAGAATATCCTGTAATAGACTTTTTTCAGACATATTATTTTTCCTTTCTTCCTTCAATTTTTTACCTTTACCTGAAGTAATTCGAAATTTATATTATCATTTTAGTTCTTTATTGTCAACTCGGAGGAATGTATTTATATACGTCGAATGTTCTCAATGTAGGTGGATTGAATCTTATTTACTGATCTGAGCATGGATAAGACATATTTTGAAATGTTGAAAAACAGATAATATAAGCTTTTTTTTCGTCTCACGTCTCACGTCAGTAATACATCTTAGAGGAGAAATGTAATGCCTAAAGAGCAAATACTGGTTGTAGATGATGTAGATTCCATTCGTAGTTTTATAACTATTAACCTGGAATGTGAAGGTTATGAAGTTTATCAAGCTTCCCGTGGCCAGGAAGCTATTAAGATGATAGAGGCTTTCTTTTTTAATCTCGTTATACTGGATATTATGCTTCCAGATATTGATGGACTGAAGATTCTAAAATTTATTCGTAAAGTAAGCCCTGAAACTATGGTGATTATGGTTACCGGTTATGCAAGTCTGGATAGTTCTATTCTGGCTATGAAAGAAGGAGCTTTTTCTTATATAATAAAGCCATTCGAGTTAAGTGAACTTTTAATTACTATGAAGAAAGCTCTGGGTAAACAGAGACTTTCTATAGAAAATAAACAATTACTGGAAGAACTCAAAAAGGCTAATAAAGAACTTGAGGAAGCTAATCTTTACCTGGAACAAAAAGTAAAAGAGAGAACCAGAGAATTGGAACTCCTGAATGAAGATTTGAACAAAGCCAATATTGAATTAAAACGCCTGGATAAATTGAAAGATGAGCTCATATCTCTTGTGAGCCATGACCTTAAGTCCCCCCTGACTGCTATAATTGGTTATGCATCTACTATTCAAAATAAACCCATTCATGAGATAGGAGAAGAGAAAGTAAAAGAGTATATAGAGAGAATACTTAATCAATCTTATCGTATGCTTAATTTGATTAATGATATATTGGACGAGCAAAAAGTAAAAGAAGGTAAAATGACTTTAAATGCAGAGATCTCTGATTTAGGAATAATAGGCAGAGAATGTTATGAAGAGATTAAAATACTTGCTGCCGAGAAGAATCTGGAATATACTATGGAGATTGATTCAGAGTTGCCCGATGCCTTTCTTGATAGAAGCAAAATCAGACAGGTTATAATAAATCTTTTGAGTAATGCTATTAAATTTACTCCGGAAGGTGGAAAGGTGCATCTTAAAGTTTATCAGGGTAAAAGGAAACTCTGGATAAGTATTGCTGATACAGGGCCAGGAATAGAAAAATCTAAACAGGAAGAACTTTTTAAGGAGTTTAAAAAGCTCAAAACTCCTGATGGTAAAGAATATGAGGGTACCGGACTTGGACTTTCTATCTGTAAGAAGATAATTACTCTTCATGGTGGGAAGATATGGGTACAGAGTGAGGTAAATAAAGGTAGTAAATTCAGTTTTTCATTGCCTGTAGTAACTTAAGTGGTGAAAAGTGAAACAAAGTCTCTGCGAAGCAGACAAAGTGAAAAGAAAGGTAAATATATCTTAATTACTATTACATTATTGTTTCACTTCTCACCTCTCACTTTTCGAAAAGAAAGGAGGATAGACTATGGAAGAAAAAGAAGGTCTTGAACATTCCAGGGTTGTAATAGATTTTGATCTATGTAAGGGCTGTGGATTATGTATTAAAGCCTGTCCGAAGGGCCAGTTAGTACGATCTACCGGACTGAATGTGAAGGGTTTTCGTCCGGCGCAATTTAGTGATGATGGAAAATGTATAGGTTGTGCCATATGTTTTTATGCTTGCCCTGAACCTGCTGCAATAGCGGTTTATAAAAAGGGATTTGTAAAAGATAGTAAAGAAGGTGAGTAATATGAGTAAAGTATTAATTAAAGGTAATGATGCAACTGTCCTGGGAGCTCTTCTTGCCGGTTGTGAAGCTTATTTTGGTTATCCCATAACACCTGCAAGTGAAATAGCTCATGCTGCTGCCAAATTTTTTTCACTTTTAGGAAGAACTTTTATTCAGGCAGAGAGTGAAGTGGGTGCTATTAATATGGTTTATGGCGCTGCCTCTGCAGGACAGAGGGTTATGACTGCATCTTCAGGTCCTGGCATCAGTTTAAAACAGGAAGGTGTATCTTATTGTGCTGGCTCTGAGCTTCCCTGTGTTATAGTTGATATAGTCAGAGGAGGCCCCGGTCTTGGAAATATAGGCCCCGAGCAGGGAGATTATAATCAGATAGTAAAAGGTGGAGGACATGGTAATTATAAGGTTATAGTACTTTCACCTAATTCATCCCAGGAGATGTGTAATCTTACTATGCTGGCTTTTGAACTGGCTGATAAATATAGAATCCCTGTTTATGTATTAACCGATGGAGTTATAGGACAGATGATGGAACCGGTAGAAATTCAGACACCTGTTAAAGATGTACCGGATAAAAAATGGGCTCTTAAAGGTACTCCTGAGACGGCTCCCAATCTCATAACATCTATTTATATGGATCATGAGGATTTAGAACAGCATATTTTAAAACTTGATAGAAAGTATAAAGAGATAGAGGAAAAAGAGGTTAGATATGAGGAATATAAACTGGAAGATGCAGAGATTGTTCTTATAGGTTATGCCGTAATAAGTAGAATACTTCGTACTGTTGTAGATGAAGCCAGAAAGGATGGTCTTAAGGTAGGCCTTCTCAGACCTATTACTTTGTGGCCATTCCCCTGTGTAAAAATAGGAGAACTTTCTGAGAAGGTTAAAAGTTTTCTGGTAGTTGAAATGAGTACAGGCCAGATGGTTAATGATGTTAAACTTTCTGTAAATGGCAAGAAACCAGTTCATCTTTATTATAGAGTTGGTGGTATGGTTCCTTCTACTGAAGAAATAATTAAAAAATTAGATGAAATAAAGTGAGGTGAAATATATGGCTCAGAAATTACTTGTAAAAAAACCCGAATCTTTCTGGGATATTTATGAAAGGAAACCGGGAGAAGATAAACAGTCCACTCATTATTGCCCCGGTTGTGGTCATGGTAATGTTCATAAGTTAATTGCAGAAGCACTGGATGATTTTGGGGTTACAGAGAAAGCTATACTTATAAATCCTGTAGGATGCAGTGTTTTTGCTTATTATTATTTTAGATGTGGTAATGTTCAGGTTGCCCATGGAAGAGCGCCTGCTGTAGGTACAGCTCTTTCCAGATGTAATCCTGACAGTTTAGTTATATGTTATCAGGGAGATGGAGACCTTGCTGCTATAGGGACAAATGAGCTTATTCACGCTGCCAATAGAGGTGAGAATATGACCATATTTTTCGTTAATAATGCTATTTATGGTATGACAGGTGGTCAGATGGCTCCAACAACTCTCATAGGGCAGAAGACTATGACTACGCCTTACGGCAGAAATTCTCAGAATGAAGGGTATCCGATAAAAGTATGTGAGCTCCTTGCCAGTCTTGAAGCACCTGTGTACCTTGAAAGAGTGGCTCTCACAGATGCAAAACATATGGCAAAGGCAAGACAGGCTATCAGGAAAGCAATAAATAATCAGATAAATAAAAAAGGATTTTCTCTTGTAGAACTTCTATCGCCCTGTCCGACAGGATGGGGAGTTGAGCCTCCAGATGCTCATAAATGGATTGAAGAAAATATGTTTCCTTATTTTAAACTGGGTGTTTATAGAGATGTAGCAGACCAGAGAGAACCAATTGTAAGAGCAAAAAGAATTATGGACCCGAAAGAAGTAATAGAAAAACTTTCTCTGGATAAAATTGGTCTGGAGTCTGGTGGCATTACTTCTGTACCGATAGATAAATATGCCAATCCCTCACTTAAAATAGCAGGTTTCGGAGGCCAGGGAGTGTTACTCTTGGGAGAGGTTCTTGCAAAAGCTGCTATGATAAAAGGTTATGAAGTTTCCTGGCTACCTTCATATGGACCTGAAATGAGAGGAGGAACGGCTAACTGTTCTGTTATTATACAGAAAGAAAAAATAGGTTCTCCTATGGCAACAAATCCTAAAGTACTTATAGCAATGAACAGACCTTCTCTGGAGAAATTTCAGAATGATGTATTGCCAGGGGGAATTATAATTTATAACACTTCTCTTATAGATATAGAACCTTCAAGAAAAGATGTAGAGATTGTTTCTATTAAAGCTACAGGTATAGCAGATGAGCTTGGAAATGTGCGAGTTGCTAATATGGTTGCCCTTGGAACCTATATAGGTTATACAGGACTGCTTGGCAGAGAAGAAGTGTTGAAGGCTCTTTCCGATTCTATAAGTCGTAAAAATCTTATTTCCCTTAATGAAGAGGCAATTATAAGGGGTATGGAGTGTGCGGGCAAAAGAGTTTAATCTTTAAAGTTTAGAGTTTGGGATTTAGCGTAATTGAATTTCAAATTCTAAACTTTAAACTTTTTTGTGTCTAAAAATTTTTAAAGTTGGGTAAGATCTTAATGAAAGATTATTATAATTATTTTCATATCCCTAATTATTTACATTTCAATAAATTATAAGAGATAATAAAAGGAGAAATTATTATGAGGAGATTTTTTTATAAAAAGAGAGGTTTTACCCTGATAGAAATATTAACTATTTGTATGATAATAGCTATCCTTGCCGTTTTGATATTACCTGCTTTCCGCAAAGCCTTTGAAAAAGCAAGATTAACAGATTGTATGAATAATGAAAAACAATTTGCTACTATGCTACAGGTTTATTATTTAGAGTGGAAGAGATTTCCTGAACCTGATCGTGATTCTTCTCTGCCTGTTGATGCTGTGTTGCCTTTTAGTAAACTTAAAGATCAGACTGAACAGGCAAAGAAGACCAGGTGTCCTGCAACAGATATTCCCTATTTATATGAGATAAATACAACGAGAGATACCTTTACTATATCCTGTCGTCCTCCTGAAGATGATATGTCGTCTCATGCCTGGTTGGGGACTGCTACTTTTTGTCCTAATTATACTTTTGAAGGTGGATTGAAATCTGAATAAGAATTATTTAAAAAACAGGCATGCATCTCCGAAGCTGTAAAATCTATATTTCAATCTTATGGCTTCCTGATAAAGAGCTTGGACTCTTTCTATCCCTATAAAAGCACAGACAAGCATAAAGAGTGTAGATTTAGGTAGATGAAAATTTGTTATAATGCCATTTACTAATTTAAATTTATATCCAGGGTAAATAAAGAGATTGGTTTTTTGATTTCCTGCCCTGAGGATTCCTCTTTCATCTGACGAAGTTTCCAGTGTTCTTACTGAAGTTGTGCCTACAGCTATTATTTTACCTCCTCTGGTTCTGGCATTATTTATTTTTTCTATTGTTTCTTCAGTTATTTCCATATATTCTTTTTCCATTTTATGTAATTCTATTTCATCAGTTTTTACTGGCCGAAAGGTGCCAAGACCTACATGGAGTGTTATTTTTGCTATAATTACACCTTTTTTTTGCAGATTTTCCAGTAAGGTTTCAGTGAAGTGTAACCCCGCTGTGGGAGCTGCAATTGAACCGATCTCTTTTGAATATATGGTTTGATATCTTTCTTTTTCTTTAAGTGGTGTTTTTATATATGGAGGCAGGGGAATCTCACCTATCTCAAATATTTTTTCCTTATAGGACGGGTCTGTAAATGAGATTATTCTGGTTCCGTTGTTTTCTCTACCTGTTACTCTGGCTTTCAGGCAATTTGAAAATATTATATTATTACCCGGTTTTAATCGTCTGGAAGGTTTTGCAAGACATTTCCAGAACCCTTTATTAATTTCCTCTACAAGAAGTAATTCTACTTTTCCTCCTGTAGGTATTTTTTCCCCGTATAATCTTGCAGGAAATACCCTTGTGTCATTAATAACAAGAACGTCTCCTTCATTTATATAATTTATGCATTTATTGAAGGTTTGGTGATAAATTTTATCTTCTTTAAAGATTAATAAACGTGAATTTTCTCTTTTGGAAGCAGGAGTCTGAGCGATTAGTTTCCGGGGTAAATAATAGTCAAAATCAGATAATTTCATAATTAGAGTTTTGTCTTAAAAAATTTGGTAAAAGATGAAATAAAAGATATTAAGCTTACAAGCATACTTATTCCTGCTTTTCCTTCTTTTTCTCTTTTTTGTATTTTGTCTGAAATACTATTTAATTTTCTATCTACTTCACGAACTTTGCTATTAACTTCCTCAAGTTCTTTTATCCCTGGTGCTAGGGATAGGGATATTTTTCCTGCGTCCTCAAGTAGATCCTGGCCTCTTATTACAAGAAATTCATATCTTCTCTTTGCTTCCATACGTTCAGCTGAAACTATAAGTTTATATAAAATATCATCTAAAAGTTTCTTCCACTGTGGCGAATTGTCTACATCTAAAAGTTCACGCTTTTTTTCCAGTTTTGCTTCCTGAGCTGCTACCTGGATAGCATTATTAATGTCTGTTATATCATCTGAAAGTCTATGCAAAGAGTCGCTTTCAATTATTCTTCTTTTAAAAAGTTCAAATCCTTTGAGTCCTGATTCCATAAGATATTCACGTTTTTTTTCTTTTAATTCACTTAATTCTACATACATCTTTGCAGTTTCTGCTGAATCTTCTAACATTCCCATATGTATTACACTCCTTTAATTAATTTAAATGCATAGGAATTTTCATTATAGCTAACTTATTAATTTTAGTAAAGATAAACTTATTATGTTTAAAGCTATCAGCAGTCAACTTTCAGCAATCAGCTCAAAAAATAAAGCTGGCTGATGTCTGAAAGCTGAAAGCTAATAATAATTTATTTTAATTGCTTTATTACTTCTTTTATTTTCTCTTTAACTTCTTTCTTATTTTCTTTTTGAAATGCTGTTTTGAGTTCTGGGAGAATTTCTTTGTAACCCATTTTTCCAAGAGCACATATAACATCAAATCTAACTACCCAGGCTTTATCATTAAGACAGGCAAGTAAAGGTTTAAGAGCTCTTCTATCTCCAAATTTGCCAAGCCCTGAAGCAGCATTACCTCTTACAGAGAAATAATCATCCTTAAGAGCTTCTATCATTGCTTCAGTAGCTCTTTCATCACCTGTCTTAGATAGTATAAAGGATGCATGAAATCTGACTATTCTATCAGTATCTTTGAGCTTATTAGCTAAAGGAATAATAGCCCTTTTATCTCCAATTTTTCCCAGGGCGCATATTGCTCTAATTTTCAGGTCTGAATTTTGACTTTCCAGAGCTTCAATAAGAGCAGGGACAGCCTGCTCATTTCCAATTTCTCCCAGAGCAATAGCTGCACCAACATTTTCTTTTTTCAGTGCATCTATTAATGGTTCAATGGCATCTTCATTTTTTAGTTCTCCAAGTCCGATAGCTGCACCGATATTTCCTTCTTTAAGCGATTCCAGTAAAGGTTTTAAAGCTCTTTGATCCCCTATATTCCCCAGTCCAATAGCTGCACCGATATTTCCTCCTTTAAGTGCTTCAATAAGTGCTTCAGTAGCTCCAGAATTACCTAATTTTGAGAGAGCAGAAGCAGCTTCTTCTATTAAGTCAGGATATTTTTTTTGTAGCGCTCTTATAAGTGGTTCCATTGCAACGGGATCTTTCAATTCTCCAAGTGCTATTGCTGCTCCACTATTACCGGATTCTAAGGATTCTATAAGTGGTTTAATTGCCCCTTTATCGCCTATTTCTCCAAGTGCTATTGCTGCTGTTCGCCTTACTATACTCTCTTCATCTTTTAATGCTTTTATTAGTGGTTCTATAGCTTGTTTGTCTTTTATCTTACCGAGAATCATAGGTATTCTATATCTTATACTGGCTTTATTATGCTGGAGTGCATCTATTAATAGTGGTAAAGCTTTTTCTCCTGACTTTTCAAGATTAGCTTTTGCTCTATATATTTCATTTATATTACTACTATCCAGTTTTTCTATCAACATTTTCATATATTCTTCTCTATTAATAGGATCTTGATCTTTTCCCAATCTGAAAGCCTCCTTTATAGCTATTAGCAATTAGCAGTCAGGTTAATAATATATTCGACATATTTAATATCTATCCTGTAGTAATTGGCTATCAAAAATCTTTAACTCTCAGTTTTATACATTTTGTTAAAGTCTGAAAGTCTGAATAGTTTTTCAGATCATATCATGTATATCAGAGATTATATTAAAGTATTTATATGTTTCATCTTCAGAGTCAAAATCCTCTTTCAGCTCTTTTAATATCACCAGACGGCTTCCTCCCTGAATAATTGAATAACAGGAAGTTAATAAAAATAATCTCATATGGGTTGTTTTGTACATTTCCAGATCACTTAGTCCCTGGGTAAATTCCATAAGAGCTTTTTGTATAAATATTTTTACTATTGAGGTTTCTTGTTTTTCAGGATTTATCTCTTCTAATTGTTCTGCGTTTTTGTTCAAAATCTGATTTTTCTGTGAAAGAATAGATATTAAACCGGTCAGCCATTCTATATTCTGTAAGAATACTTCAGCTTTTACCTGGTCAATATGAAAACCTATAAAGTTATTTATAAAGCTTTTTATATTTTCATTCTCAAGAGGTAATGTTTTTTTCTCTAAACCCATGGTATAAAGGTCTTTTGCTATACCCATCATTTGTATACTGAATATTAAATCCAGCATATTTTTATTTTGATAAAAAATCTGTATTTGATCTATTGCTGTCTGACATAAAGTTAAAGCTATAAGGGCTTTTTCCAGAGTAGATTGTTCAAGATAATCCAGTGGTTGATGAAATCTGTACGTTTCCCAGGAATTAATTATACTATCCACTGTCTGACGTAAAAATCCGAATATATTATTCTGGGCAAGATCCACTCTGCGGCTGATTTTTAATAGAGTACCTTCTCCTTTCACCGGTGTATAAAGATTAGGATTTGCAAAGCATTCTTCTATGAGAGTAAATAGTCCACTTAAAAACTCTGCTTTTTTAATTTTAGTCCACTGCTGGAGTTTTAAAGAATACTCTTTCATAGCTGCAAATAATTCTTTCATCCATGCCGCCAATTCCCACGGGCTTTCCAGAGCATGGGGTAATCTTTCTATTTTTAGTTCCAGGTATGTTAATTTCTCAAGGAATTCTTCCAGGTTGTTATCAAGCATTTCGAAGTTATTTTCAAAATCTGTATCTTCTTCTATGCGAAACCATTCTTCCCAGAGATCTTTTATTCTGTATCTCAGGTTTATTTCATACTGGTTGACCCTTATCCATTCTATATATGATAACTTTTCTGTGATTATATTAGTACCTTCCATCAGTTCATTTTCTTCCATATGTGATATTTCTATTATTTTTATAATGGATCCGAGATATTCAGTTATACTGAAGCCAGAATTGAGAGTTGCTATAATTTTTTCCATAATATCATATCTTGTATCTACAAAATCCTGATAAAATTTTGATATGTCATATATAAAAAGATAATTAGATGATACATAGAGCAGGATGGTTTTAACTCTTTCATGAAAAACTTCTCCATAGTTAGCAATAACATCTTCAAGGGTATTAAATATTTTATTTAAAACAGCCATATTAATACGCTGTTCAAAACCACTTTCTGCAAGTTTCCTGAGCTCGGAATCAGATAGGTTTACTCCTACTTCCTTTAATTTACTATTTAAATTTTCATATTGTTCTTCCGGTAATTTCTTACGTACCCGTGGTGGTGCTGTAAGTTTTAAGATTTCCAGAGAAGAATATTGTTCTTTTTCATTCTTTGTTTCCTTTGCTTTTGGAATATGAAGTTTAGCATTTATTTTTTTTTCTGAATAAGTTAGAATATTTTCTATTTCTTCTTTTCTAAAGCCCAGTTTTTCTAATTCTCTAATAATACCCTGACTTGAAAATTTTTTGTTTTTAAAAAAATTTTCAAGAGCACTTAATTTGAGAACAGGATAATTTGAATTTTTTAATTTCTCCAGCACGTCTTTATCAATTTCGTACCAGAGGTCTGCAGGTGGAAGGAAATCTTCTTCTTTCTTTGGAAGACCGGGTAATTGTATGGTAGGAACAGTATAGTTCTGTAGTTTCATGTCTACTTCCAGTAATGTTGTATTAAGTTCTTCAATTTTATTAATTTTTTCTTCCAGTTCTTCCATTTCCACAGAATCATCCTCGATAAAAAGATTTAAATCATCTAATATATCCAGATATTCTTTTATATTATCCATATATTGTGTTAGTAATATTTGCTGTTCTTCAGTGGTATCGCTTTTTTTTAGATTTAACTTTATTTTTCTAAGGATTATTTTTATTGCCGTTTCATTTTGTTCTAAAGGTTCACTTAATATATATCTTTCTTCTCCATTAAGAATTGTTTTTGCTTTTTTTATTAAATCTCCAGTGTATTCAGAATTATATCGAAATTTTTCCATTATTTTTTCTCCAATATGTTGTTAATAATTTTTTATGTCCCGGATGAAGGCAAATAAACTGAAACCTTTGGTACATAATTTATATGCATAGGAATTTTCATTATTGTTAAATTATTAGCTTCAGTAAAAATAAACCTTTTATGTTTAAAGCTATCAGCAATCAGCTTAAGGAAAGCTGAAGGCTGAGGTCTGATTGCTGATAGCTAATAATAATTTATTAAATTGCAACTATAAAATAAATTTGAATTAATTCTATTCACCATCATATTTAGAATTCCTCCCCTATTTATTTCAATAAATCAATAATCTCGCAAAGTGTAAAACATGATGTTTATTGATAATAAACCTTACCCATTAGGCATTACGAATTTAATTTTGTTCTTATAATTGCCTTTTGTATATTTTATGTTATAATTAGGAATATTATTTGCTTTTTGTAATTTTATCTTGTAATTATTAATATGTATTCATTAAAATTAAGGAGGAGTAATTTTAATCTTGGAGAAATAATATGAGTCTTCCTCTGAAGTAATGATTTTAAAGAAAGAAAGGGTTATATATAATGCTAGAAAAGGCATCGATTTTAATTGTTGACGATGACCCGGATATTTTAAAATTATTAAGCTATACCCTTGAGAAAAGGGGATATAATGTTGTAACTGTCGGAAGAGGTATTGATGCTATTAGAGAAGTAGAGAGGAATAAATTTAATATAGTATTATTAGATTTAAAGATGCCAGGTCTGGATGGCATGGATACATATAGAAGAATAAGAGTAATTAACCAGGATGTTACAGTAATAATGATGACCGGATATCATGAGGAAGATGTTTTACGAAAAGCCCTTAGAGAAGGTATATTCAGTGTAGCACTCAAACCTCTGGATATAAGTAAAATGGTAAGCCTGGCTAATTTGAAGTTAATAAATGTATTTTACGATATGACTTCAGATGAAATTAGTGAAATAGCTCATATAACGACAGAATGTAGATTTTCTCCAAAAGAAGTAATATTCATTCCCGATGATCCTGCAGATGCTGTTTATTTTTTGACAAATGGTAGAGTTCGACTTTATCAGATCTCTTCAGAAGGTAAAGAAATAACTCTCGGTATTTTACAGCCAGGTGATATTTTCGGTGAAATGGAAACCCTGGGACAGAGCCGCAGAGAAGTTTTTGCAGAAGCTATGGATACATGTTATGCTTGTAAGATTGATAAAAAACCCTTTGAGAAATTACTTCAGAGTAAGCCAAAGTTAGCCTTAAAGTTAATTCAAGTTATGGCCCGTCGCTTTCAACAGGCCCAATCCAGAATTGAAGATATGGCATTTCGTGATGTTACCGGTAGACTTTCAAAATTAATACTTAAACTTGCCGATGAATTTGGTGAACAAACTTCTAGAGGTACCAGAATATGTGTAAAGTTAACTCACAGGGATATAGGAAATATGATTGGTGTTTCCAGAGAAACTACTACATCTACTTTGAATAATTTTAAGAAAAAGAAATTAATAGATTTCAGTAGAAGGTATATTACTATATTAGATAGAAAAGGTTTGGATAACCTGGTATGAGGATTGTATGACAGAGAAACCAGTGGAGTGTAAGGAAGATTTTAAAAATTTAGAAATCCATATATTATCAGGTTTTTCTGCGTCAGGGAAAACACTTGCCAATCGCTTCCTTGAGGAACTGGGTTTTATAACTATATCTCCCACTTCTCCTGATGAGATAACACAGAATGTCAGTGCTCTTGTTAAGAGGAAAATAAAGAAGATTGTTGTTAATGTGGATATTAGAACTTATATTGCCAGTTGTCTGGAAGCAGATATATTTCTTTCTTCATTTAATCGAGCTTTAGAGGAGCTTGCTCACCCTCCTATAATGTTTTTAAGTTGTTCTGATGAGGTTCTCATTAGAAGATTAAGTAAGGAAGGACGTTCTCTTCATCCACTTTCTGCAATGCTTGGTATGGATATATCTGTTGAAGAAGCCCTTTCTGTAGAAAAAAGAATATTATTGCCTGTAAAAGAAAAAGCCAGATTTATTATAGATACTACACTTACAAGCGTCTGGGGATTGAGAAGAAAAATTTTCGAGATTTATACTTCTCCTAAAGATTTCAGTGATAAATTTGCCAGATATTTTCTTTCTGATAGTGTTCACTATGATCAGGTATTACTGGATGTTGGTAAGAATATAGTAAAAAAGGTGATATCTGAAATAAAACCATTACTACTTTTTGATTCTACTCGTGCTGGCGAGAAAGTTGAAAATCTTCGTGAAAAAGATCCGGAAGATGAGACAAGAAAGATTGATATTGTAGCAGAGCAGGAATATATCACGGGATTAGAGAATAATGTTGGTGTGCCATATCTTCTGATAACTGAAGAATCCGGTGAAATTGAAGTTGGCAAGTCTAATCCTGATTTACTGGTCTTTGTAGATCCTCTTGATGGAACAGATCTTGCTATCAGAAGAATTCCTTTGTGTGCTACATCTATATGTTTTTATTCCAAGAGTTTAAATGAATTTCTTGCTGCAGTAGTGGGAGATGTCTTTACTGGTATTATTTATTATGCAAGCAAAAGCCAGAGTGGCGCCTATATCGAAGGCAGTGATTATGGACCTATAAGAATATTCCCTTCCAGGGTTAAAAATCTCTCAGAGGCTTTTATATCAAATTTTGCTATTAAACCTCAACGTCTTTTATCTCTTGGAGAACAGAAATCTTTAATAAATAATTCTCTCAGGGTGTTCAATAATGGAGGTCCCCTTGAAATTTGCAGAGTTGCTTCAGCAGATGCAGATGCTCTTATTGAATTTAATAAAGGTTTTGCAGGATACGATTTGTATTCTGGCGCTTTTATTTTATCTAAAGCCGGTGGGGTCTGTAAACGTCTGGATAGAGAGAGATTACAGGTACAGGAGAATGTTAATTATCGACAAAAATTTATTGCTACATGTACTGAGGAATTATTTGATAATATTATTAGTGTTCTTAAATTATAAATTATAAAACTATTAGTAGTTAGCTATAAGCAATCACTTTAAGAAATAAACACTGAACGCTGATGGCTGATAGCTAAAAACTAATTATCAGACATTTTAATAATGAGGATATTTGTAGGAAGGATTTTCCTGGAAAGATAAAGAAGTATTTATTAATTATATTACCTTGAATTAGAGTAATTATTAAATCCTATATATTATGATATAAAAATTACAGATTAATTCTATAAATAGAGGGGTTCTTTGATTGTGAAGTTGCTTTAATGAATAAATTATTTTAGATAGGGGAAAAGTAAAGATGAGTGATCTGGTAAATGACTCTTCTGAGAAGAAACCTGTTAAAAAGAGAATAGTAAGAAAAATTATAAAGAAAAAACCTGTAACTGGCTCTGACACTGGAGAAGTTGTGGTTTCTGAAGTTTTAACACCTAAAGATCAATCTGTCCTTATAGAAAAAAGTGATACAGTCCCGAAAAGGAGAATCATAAAAAAGAGAGATGTTACCAGAAAAGTTGCCAGGGAAACTTTAGACGAAGTACTGGGGAAAAAAGCTGTAATCGTTAAAGAACAGGAAAAACCACAGGAAGAAGCTGTAATAGCTGCTGAAGAACAAGTTGTTTCTTTACACCAGGATGAGCAAGAATTGGCAAAACCTGTTCCTATTCTTAAAGAAGAAACTGGAGAAGAAGCAGGGGAAGATATAGATAGTTCCAGAAAAATAAGACGGAGAGTTATTAAAAGAAAGCCTGCTATAAAAAGGGTTATAAAAAAGAAGTCTGTTACCAGGAGATTAGCCCGTGAGACAGTTGCAGAGATGTTAGGGAAGAAGATGGAAGGTGAGAAAGAAACTTCAGGATCTAAAGAACCTGTTTCTGAAATGCAATCTTCAAGCTCTGTATCGGCGATCTCCAGAAAGAAAGCAGTAGTTGCCAAAAAAGTTCCTTCAGGAGAGATGGATAGAACTACAAAAGAGATACCGAAACCTGTTGCTCCTCCTCATGTAGATATTCCAGATGATTGGAAGGAAAAGAAAATTTCTTCTTATAAAAAGAAATCTAAGGAAAAACCTGAATTTTCTCCTTTACCTAAAGAAACATTATTATATAATAGATATACAATAATTGATGTTATTCATACAGATTGTTATGGTTCTATTTACAAAGCAATAGATTCAAAAGCCAGAGATAAAGCAACTGAAATCAGGGCTATTAAGGAAATTCAATATTCCCTTTCGGAATGTGGATGTGTTAGTAGAATGGAAGAAGTTATGGATATGATTAAAAAAATTTCTTCCTTCCTTCAGGATATAGATTATCCAGGTTTAGTTAAGATTTATGATTATTTTTATGATATAAATGAGGAAAAAGGCGCCAGATTTTTTATCGTTATGGAATTTATAGAAGGTAAGACGTTGGAAGAAGTGCTACAAAGTTATGCAAAAGATAAAAAATCTTTATCTCCTAAGAAAATGTTTCAGGCTATAATAAATATCTGTGATACTTTATTTTATTTACATAACAGGAAACCCTTTCCTATTGCCTTTGTGGATCTTAAACCTTCTAATATTATTATTTCTCGTGATGAAAAAATGAAATTTATTAACTATGGTATGGGCAGGATTATTATTAATCAGTCCGATTTTTCATATGAATATAGAGGAAGTCTGGGTTATTCTGCCCCTGAGCAAAAAGGAGTTGATTTTACTAATATTAAAGCAGATATTTTTGCTTTTGGTTCTGTATTTTATTATTTATTGACAGGCATTAATCCAGAAGATAACCCCTATGAGTTTAAATCAATAAAAGACACTAAACCCTTTATTTCTGATAAAGTTGAGAAATTTATTTTTAAGTGTGTAAGTATTCATCCGGAGGAACGCCCTGATATTGAAAAAATTAGAGATACAATAAGAAGTTTTGATTTCTTTGAGCTGGATACGTCTACAGAAGATAGTAAACCGTTAGAAGATAAGAAAGAGATTGCTACTAAAAAGAGGAAAGAACCCTTAGATAAAGTCAGTAAGAAAAAAGCAGTGGAGAAATCCGGTGGTATGAGTGGTACTCTTATAGCTGTTATAACAGCAGTTATTGTTATTATAATATTTATACTATTAAAAATATTTAAAATTTTTTAATTAGTTATTAGTATTTAGTTATTAGCAATGAGAATCCTGGATTAAACTGAAAACTAATAACTAATAACTATTTTTTGGCTTTATATAATTTATATGTTTATAGTATTTTATTTTTGTCAGGGGGAATGATTATGATTAAATGTGGTATATATATAATCCTTTTAAGTTCAATGATGTCAATATTTGCTGGTTGTGGAGGTTTAGGTGGTAACAGTGGTACAGGTAATGTAGGAAGTGGATTTCCTTCTCAACCACAACCTGTTGTGTCTTCTCAAGCACCTGATGTTACACCTCATCCTGATGTCATTCCTGTTAATAAAGTTTCTTTGAGTGATAATACATATATGGTTTATAAATCTTCAAATACTTCTTCTCAGCCAGAAGAAAATAAAGAATCTTCTGAAGAAACTACTGATTTAGGGAGGTTAATTGTTTTAGCTGCAAATGTTCCACCTCCATCTGGTTATATATCATATGGGAATGCTAATATTATAATGATAGATACCTATGGTACACCGGTAGAAATTCCTTTAGAGTCAGACGGAACATTTAAACTGGATAGAATTGTTACTGGTGAAAAGGAGATAGTAGATATTTACGTTGTAGATCCAGTTAGTGGAGATAATGTTCATACTCAACTTTTGCCTTTAGATATAAATCAAGGGCAATTAGACCAAATATCTGTTAGTGGAGAGAATATAGCTAATAATGTGAGTGAACCAAATAATATTATGCAGGAACCAAATACTCCTCCTATTATTCCATCTCCTGTCAGTCAGAATGTAAATACAAATCAGAGAAATATTCAGTTACTTAATATTAAAATTGTTCCTGGTATAATTTCTGTATTATCAGGAGATACGGTTTTTTATCGTGTAATTGGAATAGATACAAATGGAATGAGGTTGAAACCATCCAGTGTGAAATGGTCTCCCAATGTTACCCCTGTACAGGGAGATTCTTCCATGGCTATTTTTTCTTCATCATCGGCTGAAGATAAAGTTGAAATAATAGCATGGATTCCTGATCCTAATAATCCAGATGAACCTGAAGCTGCATTGATGAAAGATGTATCTATCGTTACTGTTATTGATAGAGCAGGTTTAACAACCCTCACAGGCACCCTCTATGATACAGATGGTATTACTCCTATGGCTAATAGTATTTTATTTTTTGATTCTTCCTCTCCAGGTGTTGATTATATACCATTTAGAAGGATTTCAAAAACAGATGTTACTGGTAAATATACTGTTTCTTTAAAATCGAAGTTTTCTAATTATATATCAGTAAATAATCTTTCTGATAAAAAGAAATATCAATGTGATCCTGACAGGATTATTGAGGTTACCCCCGATGGAACGTCTACTCAGAATATAATTAGAAAAAACCAGTTATATTTATCGAGTTCTGTGAAAATATTTCCTCCTGTGGAACGTTATATTAGATATGCCTGGTGTATTGTGGATAATATTAATAATTCCCTTCCGGCTTTATTTCTAGATATGCATCCAATAATTAATGATGAAGATGAACCTGCTGAGGGTGAAATAATGGAAGGGAGATTTCGTAATGGTTATTATTCACTTACAAGACATAGCTCTAAATGGGACATGGTTCTTATAAATCAGTATAAACATAATAAAGCCACTATAGTATACGAAGGAACGAAGTATAAAGGAGATTTAATGTTCAGCCCCTTTGATATAAATGATGAGAATAATAAAGATATATGTAAGATTCGAAAGGTCGAATGGGACATAAGCGATAAAACTTATACAGGAACAATGAATAATTATAGCTGTAGACATCAGGAGTCTCCCTTTGAAATTCTTGATTTTACCTGGTTAATTAATGATGATAAATCCATAGATCAGACAATGGTTGTGTGGTCATCTGATAAAGTAAGAAAATTAGGGGATTTTTTCGTAAGAAGAAGTAATTCAGAAGAACAAAATGGGAATATCTTATATAGCTATACAGGTGATATGGATATATATCTTTATGAGGCAAATGATATAGCTATAACGAAAACCCTCAGATGGGAATTAAAGGAAGGAACGGTAAATCAGGACCTGTCAGGCAAATTTAATATAATTGATAATACAGATGATAGTTTATACAAGGGAACATATGTTGTGATAGATATTTTGCCAGTAAAAGGAAATATTACCGATTCCCCTGTTGCTATAGGGAGCATATATAGAAAGGAAGATAGAGAAAATTCTCCTTATGCAACTTTTAAAATCTATTCTACTGGTTTGGTTTCTATTACAGATACAGTAAAAGATAATACTTTATTCAGTTTATAAGTAATTTAAAAAGGCAAATCTGGTAAAAATAGATGTAATGCTATATATATAAAGAATAATATCAGAATTATTCCAATATGCCATGTCCCTGGCTTATCAGTATCTTTAATTAAAAAGATTTCACTAAAACCTTTATAAAAAGTTGATACAGCTATTTTTTCTTCGGCTTCTGTTGCCAGTGGCTTTTCTAATGCAGTCGGTTTCTCTTCTTTGATTTCTGCTATTTCAACAGGTTTTTCTTCTTCTGTTACTACTACTTCAGGTTCAACAGGTTTTTCTTCTTCTGCTACTACTACTTCA
>JAKJGF010000259.1 GCA_022704525.1 Bacillota bacterium
GATTACTATGGTGACAGTAATTTTAAAACCCATGTTTTTACAGAGAAAGGTATATACAGAGGAGGAGAAACGGTTCATATAAAAGGAACTATGAGGGAAAAAATAAAAGGTAAGCTGAAGATTTCTTCTCTAAAGAAACTTGATCTTACAATATATAATTCCCGTGGGGAAGTGGCTTTTAATAAAAAAGTTTCTCTTTCAGATTATGGTTCCTTTAATTGTGATTTTACTCTTAAAGAAGATTCTCCTACAGGGTCATATAATATACAGATTTCAGGAAGTAAAAAAGAAGAACATATTTCTGCATATCACTATTTTCAGGTAGAAGATTATCAGGCAGCACAATTTGAGGTAACGATAAAATCTGATAAAGATTTCTATGTTTTTGGTGATACCTTTCAGGGAAGTGCAAAAGGATGGTATCTGTTTGGTGCTCCCATGGGAGGAGAAAAGATTAACTGGTACTATTATCTTAAACCCACTTATTATTCGCCACCGGGGTATGAAGGATTTGATTTTACCAGGGATTATTATGATGTAGAGCAGGAAAGAGAGGAAAAATATCTGGGATCAGGTGATGGTGTCTTAAATGAAAAGGGAGAATTTCCTCTTTCTGTAAAGCTTACAGATAATGCCAATATGGGGCCTTATATACTTTCTGTGGAAGGAACTGTCCAATCTGCAAACCGTCAGTATGTATCAGGATATAAAGAGTTTTTCCTTCATCCCGGGGAATATTATATAGGAGTTAAACCATTTAATAGATTTTTATCTTCTAAAGAATCTCTGAAATTTCAGACCCTTGTTCTTACACCTGATGGTAAACCTCTGAGAGGACAGAAAATAAAGTTAGAGATTTTAAAACGTCAATGGAATTCTGTAAGAAAAGAAGGAATGAATGGTGAAACCAGATGGGTTTCAGAGAAATTTGATGAGGTTGTACAGAAATTTGATGTAACGAGTAAAGAAGAATTAATAGATCTTGAATTTCAACCTGAAAAGGCAGGTCTTTATATTATAAGAGCCAGTGGAACTGATACAAAAAAAAATGAAGTTATTACAGAAACTTATTTTTATGCAAGTGGTTCTGATTATGTCTCCTGGGCCAGATATGATGATAATAAAGTGGATCTCGTGACAGATAAAAAGGAATATAAACCTGGAGATCTTGCAAAGATAATGGTTAAATCTCCTTATGAAAAGGCAAGAGCTCTTGTTACAATAGAAAGGGAACATATAATAAAACACTTTTTCATAGATATAAAAAGCACTGCAGATACCATAGAAATTCCTATAGAAAATGATTATTTACCCAATGTATTTATCTCTGTCATACTTTTTCAGGGTAGAATTTCCAGTAACAATTATGGTGATACAGGAGAAGATTTAGGAAAACCTGACTTTAAGATAGGTTATGTCAATCTCCCTGTTATTCCCGATGGAAAGCGCCTTAAAGTAACTCTTTCTACAGACAGGGAAAAATACAGCCCCCGGGATGAAGTAACAGTAAATCTTCATCTTGAAAATGCTGAAGGTAAAGGTATGGAAGGAGAAATAACCCTTTCAGTGGTAGACTTAGGAGTACTCAATCTTACAGCCTTTACAACACCTGATTATTTTGACACTTTTTATGGAGAAAGATCCCTTCAGGTTACAACGTCTGAAACAAGGCGGCATATAGTAGATCAGAGAAATTATGGACAGAAAGGTGGTAATCCCGGAGGAGACGGAGGAGGTGCAGGTGCTACTGTAAGGAAGAATTTTATTGCCACTGCTTATTACAATCCATCTATAATTACTGATAAATCCGGTAGTGCTACTGTTAAATTTAAATTGCCTGATAATGTTACAACTTTCCTTCTTATGGCAACTGTTCAGACTAAGGATTCATCCTTTGGCTGCGCTGAAAAAAAGATAATCTCTACAATGCCTCTTTTACTTAAATCATCTATACCGCGATTTGTGAGATTGTATGATAAATTTAAAGCAGGTGTTCTCGTATTTAATGGAACAGACAAAAAAGGAGAAGTAATTGTTGAGTGTCAGAGTGAAGGGATAAATCTTCTGGAGAGGGGACTTAAAAAAGTTGACATACCTCCGGGACAGGAAGAGGAAGTTTTATTTTCTTTTGAATCTGATAAGGTGACAGAAGGTCTTTTAACATTTTCCTGCACTATGGATACTTATAATGATGCAATTCAAGAAAAACTGCCCGTTAAAAAACCTGTTCTTACTGAAGTTGTAGCTACCTCCGGTACATCAGAAGACAGCACAGAAGAGGCACTGATGATTCCTAAGACTGTTGACTCTAATACAGGCCATCTTGAAATTAATACTGCTTCCACTGCAATGGTAAATCTTAAAGGAAATCTGGCATATCTCATAGATTACCCCTATCTCTGTCTTGAACAGAAATTATCTAAAATATTTCCTCTTATTACAGCAGAGGATCTTATAAATGCTTTTGACCTTTCTTCTCTTAAAGGTCAGGAATTGAGAGATTTTGTTCAGGAGAATCTGGAGAAGGTTTATGACCATCAGAAACCATCAGGAGGATTTACCCTCTGGCAGGATGGAGAATTCGAGTCGCCCTTTCTTGCTGCTTATACCATGCATACCTTTGCTTTAGCTGAAGACATGGGTTATGATATTGACCAGAAGGTTATAGAAGGTGGAAAGAAATATTTAAAATCTGTTTTGAGATTTTCAAAAGATGATAAACGCTGGAATTATCCTTATGGAGAAAATACACAGCTTACAGTAAAGGCTTATACCCTTTATACATTATATCTCTGGGGAGAAGGAGAAGCTTCATATTTGCATACCTTCTATGAAAAGAGAAATAAAATGTCTCTTTTCGGTCAATCTATGCTTCTCCGGGCTATCCATATGTATGGTAAAGATAAAGAAGATGAAGATATGATGGTAAAAGAACTTATGAACCATATAAAGCTTTCTCCTGCCAGTGCTTATTTTGAAGGTGACAGTGATAGAAACTTCTGCTGGATATATGATTCTTCTGTAAGGACCACTGCTTTAATATTGCAGACTTTCCTGGAGATTGATGCATCCTTTACTCATGCTCCACAGGTAGTCAAATGGTTAATAGATTCCCAGAAACACGGCCGATGGGATTCTACTCAGGAGAATGTCTTTGCCTTTGAAGCCTTGAGAATTTACTTTAATAAATATGAAAAGGCATCTCCTGATTTTGAAACAAAGGCATCTATAGATGGAAAAGAGGTTATGAAGAACTTCTTTAAAGGAAGAGATACTAAATGTTACAGTAAGAAGGTTCCCATGTCTGACCTTCCTGCAGGGAAAAGTGTGCCTGTGAATTTTGATAAAGCCGGACAGGGGAGACTTTATTATACTCTTCGTCTTGTTTATGCCCCCACTGACCCCCGTCCTGCAAGAGATGAGGGGATAAGTGTATTTAAATCCATATCACCCGTAGAAGGAAATCCAACTGAGGATTTTAAAGCAGGAACAGTATATAAAGTAACTCTTTCTATTGTTACTCCTGTGGAAAGACATTTTGTAATTGTCCAGGATAATCTTGCCGGTGGCTTTGAACTTGTAAATGAATCCCTTGCTACAGAGAATAAAGCACTTATAAGAAAACTTGAAGAAACCCGCCATAAAGAGAGAACTTACTGGTGGGGCACTTTTAATCACTGGGAATATTATGATGATGAAGTTCTTATTTTCGCAGACCTTCTGAAACCGGGTGAACATATCTTTACCTATTTTGTAAGGGCTGTCCATTACGGAACCTTTGATATGCCCTATACAAAGGCAGAACTTATGTATGAACCTGAAGTATTCGGATATTCTACTATGAAGAAAATTAATGTTCTTGAGAAGTGAGAAGTGATAGGTGAGGAGTGGCAGTAAGTCACTCCTTACCTTTCTGAATTTGTAAGTACCGCAACAGGTAAAAAAGTATCCAAAAAACATATACATCTGTTCCTGTACGGGCTCTGGAGCAAAAGATATGCCGTCAAAGAAGAAAGTTATAATTTAAATAAATACAAAACTATATATTCTGTAATAACAGATTTCATTGTAACAGGATCATAGATTTTGCGTAAGAGCCCGGACAGGGACAGACCTGTGAGATGGATACTTTTTTACCTGTTGCGGTAGTAAGTATTATGAAATGAATATTATTAATATCTTAAGAAATAAGAAGATAATTAAACTAACAGTTAGTGGTTTCTTACTTTTATTTGTTGTTTTACTGTTGCTATTTCTTTTAATTCCCCTCCCTTCTATATCTCTTTACCCTGAAAAAATAGTTTCCTCCAGGATTTTAGACAGAGATGGTAATCTTTTACGAGAAATTCTTTCTTCCTCATCTTCTTCCTCCTGCTGGGCGGAGATAAAAAATATTTCACCTCCTATGATAGATGCCACTGTGGCAGGAGAAGATAAAAGATTTTACAATCACTTCGGAGTGGATTTTATTGCTCTCCTGAGGGCTTTTTTTCAAAATATAAGAGAAGGTCATATAGTATCAGGAGGATCTACTATAACACAGCAATTAGCAGGTCTTGCTTACAATATACCCAGGAGAAATCTTTACTATAAAGTACTTGAAGCTATATATGCGGTAAAACTGGATTATAAATATAAAAAAGAAGAAATTCTGGAATTTTATCTTAACCGTGCTCCCTATGGAAATCAGGTCTATGGAATTGAAGCTGCATCAATTCTTTATTTCGGCAAACCTTCTTCCCAGTTATCTATTGCAGAATCTGCCTTTCTTGCTTCTATTCCACGAAGTCCCAATCTTTATGACCCTTACAGTAATTTCGAAGAAACAAAAAAAGAGCAGCATTTAATTTTAAAGAGGATGTATGGAACAGGAAGAATCAGTGATTCCCAATATAAAAAGGCTTTAGAAGAACCTCTTCTTGTCATACCTTTAGAGGAAAGCTTTCTTGCACCTCATTTCTGTGATTTTATCCAAAAAGAGCTTGAACTAAAAGGAATAAAAGGACTTTCTCAGATTAAAACCACCCTTGATCTTCACCTTCAGAGAGAAGTAGAAAAGATCCTTAAAACTACTATATCCAGACTTAAAGATAAGGGAGTTACAAATGGATCTGCTCTTATAGTAGATAATAAAACAGGAGATATACTTGTAATGGTTGGTTCTGTGGATTTCTGGGACAAGGAAGGGCAGGTAAATGCCTGTAATGCTCTTCGCCAACCTGGATCTACTTTAAAACCTTTTACCTATGGAATTGCCCTTGAACATGGCTTTACTGCCTCAGACTTAATCCCCGATCTTGAAACCCGTATATCTACAAGAAAAGGTATCTATATCCCCAGAAATTATGATAATAAATTTCATGGCCCTGTGAGACTCAGAACTGCCCTTGCCTGTTCTTATAATATTCCTGCCATAGAGATGGTTGAAAAAATAGGTGTAGATACTTTACTTGACAGACTTCATAAGGCTGGATTTTCTTCTCTTAAAAAGGATACAGACTATTACGGTGTTGGTTTAACCCTGGGAAATGGTGAAATTACACTTCTGGAACTTGTGAGAGCTTATAGACTCTTTCCCCTTTCCGGCGAAGTAAAGGATTTAAATTTTATAAGAGACTTAAGAGACGAGAAATACAATAAGATATATTTTCCTTCTGAAAAAATTGATAAAAGGGTTTTCTCTCCAGAGGTATCTTTTATTATTACGGATATACTTTCTGATAATAAAGCAAGAATACCGGCTTTCGGCGAGTCAAATTTCCTTTCTTTTCCTTTTCCCTGTGCTGCAAAAACAGGCACCTCCAGGAATTTTCGCGATAACTGGACAGTTGGTTATACTCCGAAATATACTGTTGGCGTATGGATTGGGAATTTTAATTCTGACCCTATGGAAGAGGTTTCCGGTATAACAGGAACAGGTCCCCTCTTTAGAGATATTATTTATTTACTTTTAAAGGAAAAAAAAGATATGGGTGGTAATTTTGAAGTTCCGAAAGATATTATAGCACTTTCTGTCTGCACCTGTTCAGGAGAGAAACCACAGTCTCTGTGCCCTAATAAAATAAGAGAATATTTTCTTCCCGGCACTGCACCGGAAAAGATCTGTAATGTTCACCGTTCTCTTGAACTTGATAGAAGAACTGGCCTTACCGCTTCTTCTGATTGTCCGAAGGAATATAGATTTAAAAAGGTCTATGAAATATACCCTCCTCTTTATCATGACT
>JAKJGF010000260.1 GCA_022704525.1 Bacillota bacterium
AGATTCTAAATCGGAAAAACCCTATATAATAAGGGCCCTTGCTTATTATCACAGTAAAGAATTTGATAAAGCTCTTCAGGATTTAGAAAAAGCTATAAAGCTCAGCCCTGAAAATAACCTTGCTCTATATAATTATGCCTATCTGCTTCAGGAACATAATGACAGGGATAAGGCAATAAAAACTTATCAGAAGATAATATCTCGTGATAAAAATTCAACCCTATCTATTTGCGCAGAGGGATTTATTTTCCTCTTAAGAGGAGAATATGAAAGAGCCAGAAAGAATGCCTACAGGGTTATACAGAAGGATCAGTCTTTTTCCGATGCTTATTATATACTTGGTAAAATAGCTGAAAAACATGGAAATAAAAGTCAGGCTATGTTTGAATATAAAAGAGCTTTAAAGATAGACCCACAGCATGTGGAGGCAAGAGAAGGTATGGAAAGAGTGAAAAGTGAAAAGTATTAAATTTTCTCAAGTTTCGATATAATACTTTCTATAACCTGCCCCTGTTCATATATATACTGTAACTTTTCTTTAATTTCAAAAGAAAGATTCTCTTCTTTTCGAAGAACTAACTCTGTCTGACCTATAACTGCTGTTAGAGGATTGTTTATTTCATGTCTTAAGGTCAGAGCAACCTGCCCGATGGCAGCCATACGTTCAGCAACTAAAATTTTCTTCTGAATCTCCTTTATACGTAATAAATTCCTTATTCTTGCAATGAGTTCATCTATTTCAAAAGGTTTGGCGAGATAATCCTCTGCTCCACAAGAAAAAGCTTTTAACATATGATTTATATCATGTTTGGAAGTCAACATTATAACAGGTATATCTTTAAATTGAGAGTCCTTTTTAATTAAATTAAGAACTTCATAACCATCTATCTCAGGCATCACAATATCAAGGATAATAAGGTCAGGATTTAACTCTAATTTACAAATACCTTCAAGAGCATCTTCAGCAGTAATAACCTTATAATCTCTTTTCTCCAGTGTAAATTTAATAAGTTTTCTAATAATTTCATCATCATCTATAACAAGAATAACTGTCATAAAACATCCTCTTTAATCCAGATTGAGATCAATCATTTTAATTCCGTCAAGATAATTTTTTACAGGTGTATCCTGAAGTTTTTCGAATTTTTGAATTATTCTCCTGATACGGCAACTGCTTTCCAGAATATGGTTTAATCTTTTTTTAAGAGAAGGAGAAATATCTTGCAAAAGAAGTGATTCGCTTAAATTTATTATAGAGTTCAGAGGTTTCTCTATTTCCTGTTTTATATTTAAGGCAATCTTGCCAACAACAGACAGACGTTCTGTTTTTATTAACTCTTTTTGAAGATTTCTGAGTCTCAGAAGTGCCTCTACCCTGATTGAAAGTTCTCTGTGGTCAAATGGTTTGGATAAATAATCATAGGCCCCCTTCTCGAACCCCTTTATCTTGTCCTTTAGTTCTCCCTGACCGGTTAGCATCATAACAGGTATACTCAGTAATTCCTGAGCATCATTCAGTTTCTCAAGTACTTCATATCCATTTATACCAGGCATTATAACATCCAGGATAATTAAATCAGGATTAATTTCTCTTATTTTTATAAGGGCTTCTATACCATTGGAAGCTGAAAAGACTTCATAATTATTCTTTTTAAGTTTATAGGCAATTGCTTTTCTGATACTTTCATCATCGTCAACTATAAGAATCTTAGACATAAAAAAAACAGACCTTTCTTCCAAGTATAGATTTTTATTATAACATATTAAATAAAACTCTGAAAGATAAAAAAAAACTATTTAACTCCTATTGACTTATAAATTTTTGTCGTGATAATATTATTACAGACAATCTGTAATACAATATTTTAAACTTAAGAAAGGAAGTGTATGGAAAATGATGTACGGAATTCCTATGTTCGGGAATTATGGCCGTCAGCAACAGATTAATACTCAGCAATACGGCTTTGATGCAAGATTAACAGATGGAATTAAAAACGGAAGCCTTAACAGGGATGAAGCAACCAGACTCTGGCAGTATGACAATCAGACCCATCAGATGGAAGGAGAATTCATGAAGGATGGATATCTATCTGAGTCTGAAAAAAATATACTCGGTGCAAGAAATCGTTATAATGAAAGAATGATGGCACTTTACGGACAGGGTGATTTTCATCCATTGCCTCTTACTCAGCCTCAAAATGCTGTGGAAGCCAGGATGCAGAATCAATTCAATCGTACCTTTAATGGAATTCATGATGGAAGTCTTACCAGAAATGAAGGTATCAGATCCCTTCAACATCAGGGTAATAATGCCACTGAATATGGCAGAGTAAGCTATAATTTTATGGGCCAGAAATTTATGTCTCCCTTTGCAAACATGTATATGAATAATCGCCTCAATGGCACCGGTGCTGAAATATTTGGGTTAAGACATAATTTTGCACGTGATATGGGTTCACCTCTGCCGCCCAATATGAGCTGGGGAAATCCCTTTGCAGGTTTTGCATGGAATCCCTTCCGAAACTTCTAAATAAGTAGAATTATAATTAGTCTCTTAAAAATAAATGGCCTGAGGCCATTTATTTTTACTATTTTTTATGAGAAGGATTTTTAACTTTTTAAACAGAATATTTATAAGGTTAAATTTATTTAAAGGAAGGTTTTATAAATGAAGCTTGGTAAGCAAGCAAAAACATATTTAGCAAATCTATTATTAAGTTTACTGGATTTAAGCAAGGAATTAAAAGAGATAACCATTGAAAAAATAGAAGTAGATGAAAGATACAAAAAATTATATAAACAATATGACCAGGAAAAAGAAACTACAGATACAAACGAACAAGATGATACATATGATAAGTATACAGATTTTCTATATGATGAGATAAATAATATTCTCCTCTATGAACAATATTATAAATACATAGATGAAACTGAAGAGGCCATGGCTATATTCAAAAAATGTCAGGATATTATTAAAAATTTCCTGGAATGTATAGAAAAAAAAGACAGGAATTTACTCCAGATTTCTATTGATGATATAGAAAAAATAAGACCTGAAATCAAAGAATCTGAAATTGATATATTTCTTGATCTCCCTACTATAACCTTTAAGACAATTTTATCTTTTGATGATGCAGTAAAATTAAATGGCTTAATTACTAATTTAATCACAATTGGTAAAAAACTGGAAAGTGAATATGAAAAAGAAAATCAAATTATTAAAGAAAGTCCTGTTATCATTTCTATTATTAGTATGTTAGAAAATAATGAAATCATCCTGAAAAAAGAAAAAGAATCCTGTGATCTGGACTGTCCGGTAGATATAAAAATGATGGATGTTTATAAACAATCCCTTAAAATAATTAATATATATAAAGATTTCATAAAAGGAGAAAAAGATCTGCAACTTATAAAATTTTCTCTGGTACTTCTTACTGCTCTTTCAGATTCCCTTAAGGAAATACTGGGTGATAATGATAAAGAAATAAAACTTGTAGGATTGATAAATTATCTTATAAATATAGGAAATAAACTAAAACATTTATATAAAAATATAGATAAAGAAGATTTTTTCATTTATACAGATGAAATTCTGGACTATCTGCAAGAAGATCAGCAAAATATAGAATTAGAGATATCTCTTTACAGTGGAGAGAACAAAAATGATGAAATAGCTTTAGAAGCTCTTGAGCTGTCAGGAGAAGTAGTGGAAAATTATATAGAAATAATAGAGGAAAATAATATAAACATTATTGAAAGTACTTTTGATACTCTCAAAGAAGCTTATCTATTAGTAGAGTCATATCAAAACATTCAGCGTAAATCCAGAGAAATGGGACTTGCTTCCTATCTTATCAAAATAGGAAAAAACTTAAAAACACTCTGTACCAGTAGTCTACAAAAAGATACGCTGGAAAAAGAATTAGAAATAATACATAAAATACTTTTCAGAGAGCAAGAGAAAATAGAAGAGAGAAGGGAAAAATATCTCTCCCGGGATATAGAGCAGGAAGAAGATGTTTCTGATATAGACTCTTTTTTAGATCCTATGGAAACAAACATGGGTGAAATATACTATCTGGCTATGGATATAATAGATAATTACATAAATTTTATAGAAGAAGACAGAAATTTAGACCTTATAAATGACTCTTTTAAATTAGCCACTCATATAGCCTGTCTCTCAGAAGAAACAGAACAAATGGTTAACTATTTAAAAATTGCTTTACCGAATATAGAAAATATACCGGATGATATAGATGATAACCCGGATGATATAGAGAAAAAACCGGATAGTGAAGAGTAAACTATTCAGGAATCAATTAAATTTATTCCTGAAATAAATAAAGAAGGGAGTTTTTATCTATGGAAAAAATTGCGTTTACTTCAGAAGGAAAACAGCTCAGTTCAAAGCTTCATTCTGAATTCAGTTCAACTCCGTATTTTATAATTGTTGAACTGTTAGAAAATAAAATAGAGGTTTTAAAAAATCCGGGAGCAGAATTTAAAGAACAGTCACCTGCCGTTATAGAAGCATCGAAATTTATAATTAATCAGGATGTAACTTTCATTGTAGGAAAACATTTTGACATTGATGCTTATAATATACTTTTTAACGCAGGAGTAGATCTTCTGGGGGGGATTGAAGAAACTGTAGAACAAAATCTGGAAGCCTTCAAGAAAGGCATTCTGGACATTTATATACCATACACTGAGGAAGAAATAAAAAGTGAAAAAATGGCATATAAACAAATGCATGAAGCTATGGCAGGCAATTCCTGGAGTAGAATGCCTCACTGGAATGCCCCCTGTAACCCTCCCCCTGGAGGGTACTGGCTCATACCCCAGAGTCCCTCCTGGCCTAACAATCCTCCATGGAGTTATCCATCTTATGGCTATCAACCTCAATGGAAGGAAGAAAAATACTATGGAAGTCAGACACCGGGACAACCTGATATATATTCAATATTTATGAATGAAATAAGCTTACTGAAAAAAGAAATAAAAGGTCTCCATCAAAAACTGGATAAGTTTGAGAAGAAAGGACATAAGAAGTAGGAACGTAAAGCGTGAGATCTGAGACGTGATGCATGAAGAGTGAAATGTAGGGGCGAACCTTGTGTTCGCCCTGTTAACCCTTAACCCTTCACATCTCACTAAACATAACCTTTATGCTGGATCTGGGACAATTAAGAAAACAAATTAAAGAAATGTTAAAGGAAAAAGTGGAAAATAAATCTCTATTCCTGGAGAAATTAAAACAGGCATGGGTGGAATTCAGTAAATGGGAAAAAGACTGGGAAAAGATTAAAAATAAAGTAGAAGAAGCAAAAACCTCATGGCTTTTAGCAAAACTTTTTGAGCCCTTTCATACTAAAGTTATTGCTCCTGAAAGACCAAAAGAATTGACTCTTATAGCAACAGATGGTTCTCAGATATTTCCTGATTATCATGAAATATCATCATGTTATCTCATTAATACAGGATATATTATTCTCCACTATGGCACCGGAGAAAAACCCCTTATGGCAAGTGAAGCAGTACTTTATTACCGTGACAGAGATCTTTATGAGCAATTTAATGGACGAAGGATCAGTGTAAACCCTTCTATAGTATCGGCCAGAAGGGGGCTTTTAGAAATTGAAAAATTAACATCTCTCCTTTTAAATAATAAAGAAAGAAAGGATATACTGGGTCTTGTAGACGGAACTCTTATCCTCTGGACTCTTGAAGGAAGTGCTCCGGATTTTAAAGATAAAATCCTCCAGACCTTTCTTAAAAATATGGATAGCCTGAAGGAAGCAAATATCCCCATTGCAGCTTATATAAGCCGTCCCCGTACAAATGATGTAATAAATACTCTGCGAGTTGGACTCTGTCCCCAGCTGAAGGTAAATTGCGATAAATGCCCTTATAAAGATGATCTCTTTCTCCCATGCTCTCCTATAGAAGGGATAACAGATGCTTTGTTATTTAACGGCATACTGAAAGAGAAAGAAAGAAGTCCCCTTTTTGAAAGCACTTCAAATATACTCTCTCAATATGGAGAACATAAAGTGCTTTTTTTCTATATCCATACAGGTCAGGAAATAGGAAGAGTTGAAATTCCCCTGTGGATGGGGGAAGAAAAAAAACTCCTTGACCTTACACACAGTGTGGTATATGATCAGGTGAAAAAAGGAGGAGGTTATCCT
>JAKJGF010000045.1 GCA_022704525.1 Bacillota bacterium
GGGTTTTATATATGGCCTACCCCATTTCCTTATTATTTTTTCATTTTTCTTACTCATACTTTTTTTATTTCTATACCTTTTATTTTTATCCTTGTCTTTGGTACATTTTTTTTTAGAATTACTCTAAGCCGGTACAGACAGATCCGGCTTCAAAAGCAAGAGTTCTCTATATTACCTATGGCCAGTATGAAGACCGATGGGAGGACAGGTGGCGAAGTTTGTGGCCGCGTTACAAGCTCGCCACGGAGCGGCTGCCGGCTATAACGGCATGCTGCTTCCCCTGGATATCTTCTGCAATAAAAGTTATAGCATAGCCGGACCTGGCTCCGCATGTAGGGTAGAATCCCTCAAAAGGATAAAAATTCTCTATTAAAAGAAGTATTGACATTATTGAGTTATGATAGATACACAGGCCAGGCCTTCCGAAAAAACCGATATCCAGTGAAACTTGGGTTCTATTATAACCTTTCCTGTCTTATCTATATAACCAACTTTATCCTCCAATATTATTTTAGCCCAACCTTCAGAAAAATCTTCTGCACCATCAAATTTAGGTTCTATTAAAATTCTTCCTGTTTTATTTATATAACCATATTTTTGCTCTATACATACCTTGGCTAAACCTTCAGAAAAATCTTCTGCACCATCAAATTTAGGTTCTATTACACTCTTTCCTGTTTTATCTATATAACCATATTCCTCACCTTTCTGTGCAACAGCCAGCCCTTCCGAAAAACTCTGGGCACCATTAAATTCAGGTTGTAGTATAAACTTTCCGGTCTTATCTATATAACCATATTTGTCATCTAGTCTTACACAGGCTAATTCCTCAGAAAAAGGTTCTGCTGCTTCAAATTTAGGTTTTATAATAAACCTTCCGGTCTTATCTATATAACCATATTTATGATTTACTTCTACTGCTGCCAGTCCTTCTGTAAAATACCATGCCTCATCAAATTTAGGTTCTATAATATATTTTCCGGCCTTATCTATATAACCATATTTTAAATTTGAAAAAGCCGGATAAACATTAAAAAGTAACATCAATATTATTATAATTTTTATTATTATGGATTTTCTATAAAATATAATTTTCAACCTCTAAAGGAGTAGTGGGTAATGACCTGTCCGCCAGATATACCTGGCTCATAGCACCTTTACCCAGGGTGTTTATAATCTTATAGTCTTTATTAATTATGTCACCGGGGTGAAGTTCCATAAAATACTCCCTTTTTCTGCCGTAAAGCAGTATATTTCATTATTATCAATAATATCTTTGATTACAAATTTCTGTTTTTCCAGTAAAAGACACATTTCTTCGCCGGAAGGGAGGTAATCTTTCGAGACAGGGCCTTCCAATTTGCTGTGTATTTCATTTATCTTATCTCTTGATTCAGAATGGGCAATAACCATCAGTCCTCCGGGAGAGAGAACCCTTTTTATCTCACCTAAAATTTTGAGTTGATTTTTAAAATGAGGAAATACTGAGTAACATATTACCCTGTGACAGGATTCATCTCTGAGAGGAAGCTCTTCTCCGCTTCCCTGAAGATATAGAATTTTTAGAGATGAGTGTTTTTCCTTTGCCATATATAGCATATTTTCTGCTATATCCAGGGATATTATCTTACCTTCAGGATTTACAGAAGAAGAAAGTCTTTTCAGAAGTACACCGGTGCCACTTCCTATATCGAGTACCCTGTGGCCGGCCTTTAGCTTGAGTTTTCCCAGAATTATATCCAGTTTTAAAGGATTATGACAGGCAATCTCATCCCAGTGATTTGCCTGTTTATTAAAATAATTTCTCATAAATAGCCTCCGAACTATTCCATAGATGAAAGTTTCTTTTTTAACCCCTGCAGTTCCTTATTATTCGGATAAACCTCAAGTGCTCTATTCAGGAAACCCTTTGCTTCTTTAATTTTTTTCTGATTAACCAGGAGTTCTCCTTTTTTTATAAGAGATTCGAGATAGGTGGGATTTATCTCCAGGGCTTTATTATAACAGTTCAGACCTTCTTCATATTGACCGAGTTTTTTGAGGATTTCTCCTTTCTCATGCCACCGTTCCATATCTTCAGACTCAATGTTCAGGTATCTGTCATAACATTCCAGGGCTTCTTCATATCTGCCCTCTCTGATTAATCTTCGTCCCCTGGTAATCAGTTCACTTATGTCTTCTACAGCACTTTCTCCGTTGGGATTTTCTTCTATCATATCTGCTTTTTCATAAAGATCCGTATCCTGTTTCGAAACTTTATCTTTGATAATGTGTTTTACTTCTTCTAAAATAGATTTTTTCTTTCCCACACCAGGCTTTATTATCTTTTCCTCTGCCTCTTTTTCTATTTTTTTAGCTTCCTCCCGGGATAAGTTCCATTCCTCTATCTTTTTATCCAGAATTTTTCTCTGTTTTTCACTTATATGACCTTCATATTCAAAGATTAATTCTACCATGGATTTGTAAAGTTTTACATGTTCTGTTTTTGAATTATTCATATTTTTCACCTCCCCGGATTTTTTTATATTTACTTATCACCAGAAAGACCGGAAGTAGAGCTAATTGACATATTATACCGGGTAAAGAACTTATAAAGGCCCCTGTTAAAGGATACCAGAAAGATATTCTTACTGCAAATAAAGGCAGTAACAGGTAGTATATAATACCCAGAACCACTCTGGAACAGATCATTGCTATTAATACTGACCCGTATATATTTATTTTTTTAGAAAGAAAACCTGTTAAAAACCCGTAGGTTCCAAGCTCAAAGACCATACCAATAACACCGGGGAAAGGAGGCATGCCGGTTAAAAGAAAACTTAATAGAGGAGTTACTGTTCCTACAGTTAACCCATAACTCCCCCCAAGGGTTATCCCTGCCATAAGTACCGGTATATGCATGGGGAGAAAACTCTTTCCCATACCAAGGAGGTGCAGAAAAGAAGGCAGAACTATTCCCATAGCTATGAATAAACCGGCCATGACAGTCTCTTTTGTTTTCATTATGTTATCTCTGATAGTCTATTTATCAATTTTATAGATATAACCGAACTATTTAATTGAAGAATCAATTATTATTACTATAAAGGCTACCATTATTATAACAGTTAATATAATATTTAACTAGTTTTTTATGGGAAGAAAATTATTAATTATACTTTTGCAAATTTTTTTAAAATCTGCAAAAAGGTCTTGATAAAATAAAAGAAAGAGTTTACAAGACTTTTGCAGAATCTTAAAAAGCTGAAGGCTTACAAAAATTATAGCTGAAATAAAGGAATAAAAAATGAAAAAGACGAATTAACAAATGAATAGATAAATAAAAAGGAGGTTCTTATGGTTACTTATAAATTAGATGATGAAAAATTAATCTGTACTTTTGCGGGTCAATTGAATACAGATATGTGTTTGAAAATTGTAGGTGATATTTCAGCAAAGGTAACTGAAGCTAAAAAGTTAGTTGTCTTTGATTTACAGGGTGTTGATTATATAGCATCGGCATTTTTACGTATATGTGCCAGGATTTCCAAAGAAGTTGGGGCAGGAAAGTTTTCTATAATACATGTGTCTCCAAATGTAAAGAAGATTTTTAAACTTGCAGGTCTTGATAAGTTTATAAAGATTGAGTAAGAAGCATTATAGTTAAGAGGTAGAAATAAAATGAATGATAAATCTGAAGAAACAAAAGCTGAGGAAATGACAGAGAAAACAGAATATGCCCTTTTAAATCCTGAAAAAGTAAGGAAAATGTATAAGACCCTGGAAATTCTGGGAGAGCATTTAGTAGAAATAAAGGAAGAAGGAGAAGACAAAAATAAGAAGAATAGCTAATCCCGGACATGTCTGCAAATTATATTGATAATTAATAGACCTTCCTCTGGTGAATTACCTTCCCCTAAAAGGAAAGGCTTTCTGTCTCATTGACCGTACCTGTCTTAGTACCGCAACAGGCAAGTTAGTATCCATCTCACAAGTCTGTCTCTGTCCGGGCTCTTACGCAAAATCTATGATCCTGTTACAATGAAATCTGTTATTACAGAATATGCAGTTTTGTATTTATTTAAGTTATAACTTTCTCCTTTGACGGCATATCTTTTGCTCCAGAGTCCGGACAGAGACAGGTGTATATGTTTTTGGATACTTTTTTACATAAATATGACAAAAAGAGCCAGAAAATATATTGAAGAAATAAGAGACTTAACAAAAGACCAGGGAAAGCCTGCCTGAAAAATTAGTAATTCAGACCTCTATACAATTATTTATATATAAGTTATAATAATAAAGCTATCAGCTATTAGCTTAAGGAATAGAAGTTGAAAGCTATAAAATATTATTAAGGAGGTAAATTTAAATGTCTGAAATCAAAAAACCATTGATTTTATTACTGATTTCTTTAATTTTTCTATCTAATATCCTCACAGTGAGTGCTTCTGAAATTTTTGATTTTATCAAGAATGGTGAGGTTACAAAACTTAAAGAATTACTTGAAAAAAATCCGGATCTTGTAAATGTCATAGAAGATAACCGTATACCTTTGCATGAAGCAGCAATATCGGGCCGCAGAGAAGTAGTTGATTTACTTATTGATTTACTCATATCCAGAGGTGCCAGTGTCAATTCTAAAGATTGTGATGGAAAGACCCCCTTATATCTAGCGGCACAGAATGGTCGTAAAGAAGCTACAGAGATTCTTATAAAAGAGGGAGCAGAAATTAATATTGGAGATAATACAGGAAAAACTCCTCTCCACTGGGCAGCACAGAATGGAAGGAAGGAAATAGTTGATCTCCTTATAAGTAAAGGAGCAGATATTACTATAAAAGATTGTGAAGGGAAGACCCCTTTATACCTGGCGGCACAGAACGGACGTAAAGATGTAGTGGAATTACTTATAGATAAAGGCTCTAAAATCAGTTCTACTGATAATACAGAAAAAACACCCCTTCATCTGGCTTCTCAGAATGGACGTAAAGATGTAGTGGAATTGCTTATAGATAAAGGAGCAGATATTACTTCAAGAGACAGTGATGGAAAGACCCCTTTATATCTGGCCTGCCAGAATGGCCGTAAAAATGTAGTGGAATTACTTATAGATAAAGGTTCTGAGGTTAATTTTAAAGATAACACTGCGAAAACACCACTTCACTGGGCTTCACAGAATGGCTGTAAAGAAGTGGTGGAATTACTTATAGATAAAGGAGCAGATATTACCTCAAGAGACAGTGATGGAAAGACCCCTTTATATCTGGCCTGCCAGAGCGGTCGGAAAGGGGTAGTAGAATTACTTATATCTAAAGGTTCCGAGATTAATATTAAAGATAATGCAGGTAAAACTTCCCTTCACTGGGCATGTCAGAATGGCTGTAAAGAAGTAGTGGAATTACTTATAGATAAAGGCTCTGATGTGAATTTTGAAGATAAGACCGGTAGAACTCCCATATACCTGGCAGTTCAGTATGGCCGTATTGAAACAGCAGAATTACTGCTTTCTAAAGATGCTGATGTAAACGTAAAAGATAATAATGGTGTTACACCTTTAAAGCTGGCACAGGATAAATCAGGTAGTGAAATGGTGGAACTCCTTAAAAAGTACGGAGCAACAGAATAAGTCATAAGGAATTTTCAGTCACCTTTATTATCTGTGCAGCAGACTTCGGGTCAAGAGCAGCCGTATGTTCATCAAGGAGTAAGACCTTCGGCTTTGTAATAACTGCCATAAGAAGAGTCAGTGCCTGTCTCTGACCTCCCGGGAGAGAGCTAATATGAATATAAGGAAGATAATTTAACAATAATTTCTATTCATTTAAATTATAAAAATAGAGGTGATTTTTTTATGAGGCAAAAGTTTTCTTTCCCCAGGATTTTTGTTTTAATGGATAATACAGTTATAAGTCCAGGTTTTATCGGTTCCTGGGGATGGAGTGTAGCTATTTTTACCTGTGACTATAGATTCTGGATCTTTGATACAGGAGGGAATGAATTTATTTTACAGAATGCTATAAAGTTCGGTATAGACCTTTCCAGGGCAGAAGGCCTCCTTATAAGTCACGGTCATTATGACCATACAAATGGTATTATGGGTTTATTTAAAACTCATTTTAATGGACCTATTTATGCTCATCCACAGTTTATGAAACCCAGATATGTAGTAGAAAATGGAGAAATCACTCGTTTTATTGGTATGGATACTTATATTTTCCCATTAATTAAGCCCATGTTTACAGAAGTTCCTGATTTTATACAGCTTGAAGAAAACCTTACAATGTTTACAGAGATTTCCAGAAGAAATAATCTTATACAACCGTCAATATCCGCTCACAGCAGATTTGCTTTCGAAGATAAAGGAGGTAAAATCCCCGATATAGTTCCAGATGATGCTTTTTTACTCTTAAATACAGAGAAAGGCCCTGTTGTTATTACAGGATGCTGCCACAGTGGCCTTGGAAATACCCTTTATCATCTGAGAGATAAAACAGGTATAAAGAAGGTTTACGGTATAACAGGAGGTACCCACCTTATAAGTGATGAAGACGCCAGAGAGGAAGCATTGGAGGTATTAAAAGAGTTTTCTGTGGAGGTAATATATCCTTCTCATTGCACGGGTTTGGGAGGAAGGGATTTCTTACGGGAGAAATTACCTGATAAAGTAAAACCTGTGGGTGCCGGTTCTGTTATAACTTTTGAATGAAAGGCAAAAAGTTTGAAACCTTATTTATTACTTCATCAGCCTTATTTACCTCAGTTCTTTTTACTAATAGGGCTTAAAAACCTGTCTGGTTATGAATAATTGCCGGATATTGTAGCATTTTACCCGACCTCCTTAATTTATTATATCTTTTTTGTCTTTCAAAGTCCAGAGTAATAATGTGAGACTGGGAAATAATCGCAATTATTGTGGTTTAATAACTATACTTTTGCACTTTTTAAACAAAGCCTTATTCTACCTTGCAGAACCTCCGCGAGGGATGTCCTTACGGAACAACAATTTTTCAAAATTCTGCAAAAGTATAGTAACAGGAGTAAAAAAAATGTAAATAATTTTTGTAAAAAAAAATGATAATTTATATAAATATAGAAGTATAATTTTTCTGTAACAGGGTAAAAATAATTTTAATTAAAGGAGAGGATTTAAGTGAAAAATCTAAAATCTGTGCTAATAGTGATAATTGCTATAGCAGTTATATTCTTGAATGGATGCAGCGACTCCGGTTCCTGGACAAATTTTAATAATTCTTTCTTCATATGGCAGAATCCGCTTATGTCAATAAATCCTACAAACAACGTTCATAATGATTCCTATATGACCGATAGCTATGCCTATACAGGTCCGGTTATGAACACCGGGGCAAATATCTCTCAATTGAATGTGGCAAATATTAAGGATCCCTATACAGGACAAAGCCGTGAAATTTTAATCGGAGAATGTGTGTCCCATTCTTTTGATGCAGATGGAAACATTCAGACACTGGCTGCAGGTATGAAAAAAAAGTCCGGTGATCCCAGTGAAAGATATGTGCTTACAATTGACCGCAACACACTGGACATTCTTGCTTTATACTCATTTAATAAATATTCTGATACTACTACAGACAAGGTAGTAGATTTCAGCGGTGCAGGGTATTTTTATCAGGACAACCTGTATCGTATAGTTACAGCCTTGCCGGACGGCCATTTGAAGATACTCAGACGCACTCCGTCAAATGTCGGAGGTATAGACGGTTATACAGAAGATGCTGACTATAACCTTATGGGAGCTATCGGAAATACTCCTGTGCCGGGTGGCAAGGAACATTTATTATATGCAGCAGTACCTGATAAATCAGGAAACATATGGGTTACAACCAATATGTCAATTGTCTGTACCATTACACCGGGCGGAAATATACACTGGATAAATCTGAATGATCCGAACAACACAGGAAAACTTGAGCCTCAGTATGACGGCGGGTATCAGGAAATTGCCAATTCCCACAGTGTAGATGAGGGAGAAAGTGATGGTGAGCCATCAGGAGTGTATATTCTGACAACTTACCGTCTCTATCGTTTAATTGCGGCACTGGATGGAACTCCTGTCATTTCCTGGTATGCAGATTATGATCATGGCACTGAAATAAAGTCAGGTCAGGTCAGTCAGGGTTCAGGCACGACACCGACAGTGTTCAATATGGGAAATCGTCGTTTTGTTACCATTGCAGACAATGCACAGTTTATGAATATCAATGTCTATCGTACAGAAGCCAATCTGCCTCCAGGAGAAAAAAGACTCTTTGCGCAGATAGCGCCTTTCGGACAAAATGCCGCAGTGAGCGATGAAAATTCTCTTATAGTATCACCCGGAGAAGATGGTCTCAGTGTTAATATTTATGCGGAAAACAATTACGGAAACGATGACCCGAACAGCACTGCCCGGGAAGGAGTAACACAGCCCGGTTTTGTCCGCACAAATCTGAGGCCTGACGGTACCTTTACTGTAGCCAGCCTAAATAACAGTATTGCCGCTCCATCTGTTGTGTCTAAAATCAGCATTCCTTCAAACATAGTGTATACTTACAACAAAACACCGGATGGATGGTATTTAACCGGACTTGACGGAACGGATCTTAACAATGTCCGTTTTACAGTAAGAATAGGGCCGGGAGAGGTACAGCACAATAATTTCTATGCCGCTCTAACCCTTGATCCTGACGGTAAAACAGTCTGGGTTGGTAACTTACTGGGATTGACAAAAGTACAGCAGCAGTAATTATGATATAAACTGTCTTTATTTTATTTTTAATATTATATTACTATACTTTTGCACTTTTTAAACAAAGCCTTATTCCACCTTGTAGGAGCGCAAGGCTTTGCACCCCTACAGGATAACGATTTTGCAAGATTCTGTAAAAGTATAGTAATATTATTAAATCTTATGATTTCTTTTACTCTAATAACTTTACATAAACATCTTCTGTACTCCATCCACCTGGTATTTTGATGGTCAGGGCAGCGGAATCTTCAGGAACTTCAAATACAATAACCGATTTATGTTTTATTCCCGGCTGAACTTCAGATAATAGGAAATCTTTATTGGCTGAAGACATGGCAAGAGCAGTAGTTCCTTTTGAAGATGACCTGAATTCTCTTTCTTTATTATCAATCAATAAAAATCTTTCGCTGTATACAGTTTTAGTTTCTTTTGACAGATTTTCTTCCGTAAAGTTTACTATAATAAATACTCCGCCTTCAGAGGCTTTTACTACTGAATATTTATTGCCTATTTTGTTTGTTTTGCTTACCTCTGTGATTTTATAGCGGAAGTCTCCATGGGTAAAAACATCATTTAGTTTATAAACTGTCTTTTCAGGTTTTTTCTCATTGCTATTTGTAGTGCTTGTTGTGTTGCTCTTGCTTTCCGATATTTGTGAAGGCGGTGGACAGCAACAACCGGTTAACATTATTATTAAAATTATAAGTAATATACTTTTGCAGAATCCTGAAAAACCGTTGTTCCGTAGGGGCGCGCGACCGTGTGCCCCTTTGTTTAAAGAATATAAAAGTATAGTAAGTAAATAAGACATATTGTATTTCATAAAATGCTCTCTCCTTATTTTATAAATTTTATAGGTTCGTATTTTTTACACAAATATTATTCCATCGGATAAAGTTTTACGGATTATGCTCTCGCGAAATGCTGAATATATTATTTTACGAACTGTTTATATTAATAGACAATTTACTCCCTCCATTTCTATATCTCTTGAAATCGCTCTTCTAGTAAAGTATACTTTGTATATTACTCCCCCGTTGTAGTAATCTATATGATATTTTTATATTATGAGGTGATTTTTTATGACAGATCCAGTTTCTACAAATGTAAATTTTTTACGGAAGAAGAAAAAAACATACGGCCCCGGCAAAAAGCTGGAAAATATATTAAATCTTCTTTATATGCTTCTGAATAAAGAGAATAAATCTGTAAAAGAGTATGCTGGCAGACTGAACTGTACCATTTCTACTATAAGAAAATATATTGACGAAGTTAGATATACTTATGATTTAGACGGGCAATACAAAATATTTGATATAGAATATGATAAAATAGAAAGGCATTACAGGCTCCGTACTGCTAGAGATGTATTTGTAAAATGCCTTCCTGAGGAGGTAGAAGCATTATATATGGCGGTAAAATATCTTTCAGGTCTCAAGGGGACACCTCTGGAATATCTCAATGAACTTGAATTGAAACTTAAGAGATATTATCACGAAGAACTTAAAAAGAGAAGAGAGAAACCTATCTACCTTTCTGCACCGAAAACCAGGAGTAAACTGTCAGATTTACTGGATAAAATTAATGAAGCTATGATCGGGAAAGATAAAAAGAAACTGATTATAAATTATGTGAAAACCAGAAAAAAATCTACAGAAAAAAAAGAAATAGTTCCTTATTCTCTTATGGTTTGTGATTACGAGTGGTATATTAAAGCATTCTGTCTTGAAGATAAGTTGTTAAAAACTTATGTTATCAATCAGATGGACATAGTAGGCTCGCCTGTAGAATTAAGTAAATATGAAAGAGATATATTACCGGATAATCCCGATTTATCTGTAGTACATCCGTGGGACTGGTCCGATAAAGGCGAAGTGCTGGAACCGGTGAAAATACGATTGAAATTCAGAGGTATTAAAGCAGAAGAGATGAGGAAAAAACTTAAATATCGAATCGAACATACATCTCAGCATATCGAGGAAGAACATGATGATTATATAATAATTTTTTTTGAAGTAAAAAATCCATTCAATATGATCCCTTGGATACTTAAACATGGTTCTCTCGTGACAGTAATTGAGCCGGAAGAACTCAGGATAAAAATTAAGGAAGAAGCAAATAAGATTATGGCTTTATATTAACTAATACATAACAAACTGATCAGATTATTTCTATAAATTTTTCTTTATTTTAGGGTAATATAAAACCTGCCGTTACATAACAAGAAGAAGATTATCGGTAAGCCGTATCTACCCTACAACTGCTTCTGTTATTATAAAAAAATTAAAAGCTGCAGAAATACTTAAAGAAGGAATGTTTGACAGAAAAAAATCAATTTAAATATGTTGAATATTTGAAAATCCTTTCTGAATGTACAGAGTTATAGAGTAATTCTAAAAAGAAAAGTCTCAAACTCAAGGATATGATGCCGATTTTTACAGAAATTATTAATATTGATAAACTAGAAGAAGTTGTTATTACGAATTTAAAATATTTTTTTGATAATCCACAAGAGGTGAGAGCAACTTGTAATATTTAGGACAAGACTTTTTAGAATTACTCTAATTCGTGGGCTTTCCCTGGAGATCGTAAAGAAAGATTATTTACAAAAATTTAACATTTTCTTTTCTTTATTTGATTTTTTTATGGTATTATATAATTTGGAAGAAAAAAAATTTTTTTAAGAAAGGTGAATAGATTATGAAAATTAATAATTCAGGACAGAAGGATAGGACTTATCAATTTAAAGGTAAGGGCAATGAAGATAAGAACAGGACAGAAATAAAAGATTCCCTTGTTCTTTCCAGGGAAAATACAGAAGAGTCTCTTTATAGAGCTGGAGATAAGATCAAGAATTTATTTGTTAAAACCGGTTTTTCAAAAGGCCCTGCTCAGAGAGATGGAGATTGTGAAACACTCCAGGAGATAGGACGGAATGAGCCTCTTCCCGTACCGGAGACAGCATATACAGGAGCAGAAGCTCAGATGGCTGCTCAGTTAGAAGCATATCTGGAAAAGATTTTAATCGACCCTCAGGCTGAAGCAGAGATGATTAAGATGATTGCCAGTCTGAATGCTGCAGGAAAGCTTCGACCCGTTCTTCAGGCCGTTGCTGCTACTGCAGTAGAGTCAGGAAGTCTGCCTCCTATCCCCGAAAAAAAAATAATAGAAATGGTAAATCAGTTTGCAGATATGATTGATGCAGAATTGTCCTCTCATGGTATGACACCTGAAACACATGGTAAGGTTTATAAAGACTGGGAGACTATGGCAAAAGAGCACCTCTCTATGATGAGAAATTCTAAAGTTCCGCCCAGAAAACCGGGAGAACCCAGTTGTTTTACTGACTCTGATTTTTTGAAAGAACTTGAAACGCTTCAGGGAGCTTCTTTTCAGGATGGGAACAGTATTACACCTCTTATAGATGGCCCTGCTTCTTTTAGCGAGAGAAATCGCCTTATAGACAGTGCTACAAAGTCCATCCATATGATGACCTGGGCTTTTTATGATGATGAAACCGGATGGGAAACAGCTAAAAAACTCGTTGCCAGACACCATGATGGACTGGATGTTCAGGTAGTTGTAGATGGGCAGGTAGGTTCCAGGGAGCATCACAGTGAAACACTGAAATATATGGAAGAAAACGGAGTTAAGGTGATAAAGTGGAGGAACCCTGAGGAACCCTACCAGGGACAACACCGTAAACTCCTCATAGTAGACGGAGAATCCGCTATAGCAGGCGGTCTCAATCCCGGTAACTTTTACAGTCATATGGGGCCTTCTGATGGAGCCAAATGGCGTGATACTGATGTTCTGCTCACGGGACCTGCAGTGGCCGACTGTGAGAAACTCTTTTCCTCTGTAACCGGTACAGAGGCAGAACCTCATATTCCTGCTGTAACCGGCAGTGCCCGTGTGGCATCTGTTAATCATGTTCCCGGTGTGGATGCCAATATTATGCTTGCTACTATGAAAGCCATTCAGGGAGCATCAGGGCTGATTGATATAGAAAATGCTTATTTTATTCAAACTCCGGGAATTAAGCAGGTTCTCTTAGATGCTCTGGCACGGGGTGTAGATGTGCGTATTTTTACCAATTCTGCTGAGAGTGTTGATGAACAGATTGTTTCAGCCCCTATTCTTCGCAGTCTCCCTGAATTTGTAGAGGCAGGTGCAGAGGTTTATCTTAAAAAGGGAGATACCCTTCACAGCAAATTTATGGTCATAGACGGTATGTATTCTTCTATTGGAAGTTATAATCTCCATCCTCGTTCAGAAAGATATGAAGGTGAAATGACCCTGAATATTCTGGATACAGAGACAGCCAGTAATCTTACAGAGGCTTTTGAGAAGGATATAGCTCAGGCCATAAGAGTAACCACTTCAGAACAGATAAAAGTGCCTGATAATATAATGACAATCATTCCGGCGAGGTATTTCTTTGATCAATTGTAGTGATAGGTAATGGGTGCCGGGTAAAAAGATAAGCTACAATGTTAGAATTTATTAAAAGTAGAGAACATCTGAAATATAAAATCTTAATTTCTTTATTGATAATTTTTATTTTAATAAATTATTATAATACTATTACCTTTACACATATAGAAATGATAGACGGAACAGGAAATATTCGGAAAATCGAAATTCCTTTTGAGGAAAAATCAACTGAAAATAAAGTATATATCTTCAGAGGTAAAATGCACTGTTCAAATTTTTCTCATAGATTAATAAATGTTATACCTGATGATACAGTAGAATATATTAAAATAAATGATGAGATAGTGTCTCCTGATAAAATGGATATAAAATCACTTTCAGGCTTTATAAACGGTTTTGATGTTGATGTGTCAGGTTATGTACATCCGGGAGAGAATAATTTTGAAATTAAATTGTTGGACTATGGCGGCACTTTTGGACTGGATATAGATAATTCTTCCAGGGATAAGCTTTATATTTTGACTCATGTTATAATTTTGCTTTTGTTTAGTATTTTACTTTATTATTTCTTTGATTACCTGAGATTGAAAAGAAAATTACTCTTCTCCATACTGTTTCGTTATAAGAAAATATATCATAATTAATAGAAAGCTATCAGCAGTCAACTGGAAAACTGAAAGCTAATATGCAATGAAAGGAGTAAAAAAATGAAGCTTTTAGTGTTTTTTATTTTTATAGTAGTTTTTTTATTAAGATCTTCTTCTGCCTTTGGAGAAAGTACCTTTGCAGGAGACCTAAAGGAAGTTGTAAAGAAGAATAATATCATTGAAATTAAACTTTCTCATGGGATGTTAAGTATTTATGTTTTAGAAAGTAATATTATCCGTTTTCGCTATACCGGCAGAGAAGAATTTTTAAAAAATCCTTCCTATGGAGTCATATGGAAAGGGTCAGAGAAGACAGAAGTTTCTTTTACGGAAAAAGAGAATTCCTGTGAAGTGGTTACAGAAGAACTAAAAATCCTTATTACAAAAAACCCCTGCAGAATTTCAATTTATAATAAAGAAGGAAATATGATAAATCAGGATGATCCATCCTTTGGAGTCTCCTTTGACGGACCCGAAGTAAGATGTTATAAAAAACTTTTTGTTGATGAAATGTTTTTCGGTCTTGGAGAAAAGACGGGATTTCTAAATAAAAGAGGCAGTCAATATACCATGTGGAATTCCGATAACCCTGCTTACAGCAAAAATCAGGATCCTCTTTATGAGTCTATTCCTTTTTTTATAGGAGTAAGAGAAAAGGGAAGCTATGGAATTTACCTTGATAATACATATAAATCTTATTTTAATATGGGTGCAGGTCAGGATAGATTTTACTGGTTCGGAGCAGATGGAGGAGAAATGGATTATTATTTTATCTATGGACCTGAAATTAAAAGGGTTATCTCATCCTATACATTCCTTACAGGAAGAATGGAACTTCCCCCTCTGTGGGCTCTCGGTTATCAGCAGAGCAGATGGAGTTATTACCCTGACTGGAAGGTAATATCTATTGCACAGAATTTTAGAGACAGACAGATTCCCTGTGATGTAATATATCTGGATATAGATTATATGGATGGATACAGGGTTTTCACATGGGATAAAGAGAGATTTCCAGACCCTAAAAAACTTATATCAGATCTTAAGAATAGAGGTTTTAAGATTGTTCCTATAATAGACCCGGGAGTAAAAGCAGATGATAATTATACTGTGGCAAAAGAAGGTATAGAGAAAGATCTCTTTGTTAAATACCCTGACGGTACTTTATACAAAGGCGAAGTCTGGCCTTCCTGGGCATATTTTCCTGATTTTACAAAAGAAGAGACACGGAAATGGTGGGCAGAGAAAGTAGAAAGCCTTATGGATATTGGTATTGAAGGTATATGGAATGATATGAATGAACCGTCAGTATGGGGAAGACATGTGCCTGATATAGTCAGATTTGATGATAGAGGTTATGGGGCAGATCATAAAAAGATACACAATGTTTTCGCCCTGGAAATGGCAGAGGCTACTTTTAATGCCTTTCAGGATAAAGGTAAAAGGCCTTTTATTCTTACAAGGGCCGGATTTTCAGGTATTCAGAGATATGCTGCAGTGTGGACAGGAGATAATGTATCAAATGAAACTCATCTTATTATGGCCTGCCTTATGCCTCAGGGTATGGGACTTTCAGGTATGACCTTTGTGGGAAGTGATGTGGGAGGTTTTGAAGGATATCCATCTAAAAATCTCTATGTGAGGTGGATGCAGTTAGGGGCTTTTACACCATTTTTTAGAGGCCATTCCTGCATAGGTATGGAGGCAAAAGAACCATGGGCTTTAGGAGATGATGTGGAAGTCTATACGAGAGAAGCTATAAAACTGAGATATAAATTTCTCCCCTGTCTTTACAATGAATTTTATAATGCAACAAAAACAGGACTTCCTGTTATGAGACCACTTTTTTTAAACTATCAGAATGATAATGAATGTTATAAAGAGGAAGCTCAGAAAGAGTTTATCATAGGGGAAAATCTCCTTGTAGCTCCTGTTCTGTCAGAAAATGATATGTTTAAGAAATTATATCTTCCTGAAGGAAGATGGCTTTCTTTAAGGGATAAGAAAATCTATGAGGGGAAAGAGTGGATTGTAATAGAAGTTCCTATCTCTGAAATACCTGTTTTTATAAGAGAAGGTGGTATAATCCCACTTCAGGTGAGTCAGAATTATGTAGGGGAAAAAGAAATTACAGAATATGAATTTAAAATTTTTCCGGGAGAATATTCCACTTATGATTTATATGAAGATGACGGCATAAGCTTTAAATATAAAGAAGGTATTTACTCTATTACAGAGATTGAAGTTAAAAAGGCAGAGCATAGAGTGGAAATATCAGTGACAAAACCTTATAAAAAATATGAAAGTAAAAAGAAAGATTATTTCTTTGAAGTTTATGATATAAAAGAACCTTCAGAAGTTACTCTTTCAGGAAAGACTTTGAAGAGAAGTGATAAATCTGATATGAAAGAAGAAGAAGGTTACTTTTTTAAGGATGAAGAAGATCTGCTTATTGTAAAAATAAAAGATGCTTCTGAATTTACTTTAAATATCAAGGGTTAATTACGAAGGGGGAAAGCCCCGCAGCTTTTAGCGTGGGGATGAAGAGAGGTGATAATAATGAAAGAATGTCCTTTCTGTAATCATAAAGAAGAAGAATCTGTTCTGAAGAATGAACTGTGTTTTGCAAGGTTTGATAAATATCCTGTAAGTAAAGGTCATTTACTTGTTATTCCCTGGAGGCATTTTGATAATTATTTTGATGCTACAAGAGAGGAAAAGATAGCTCTTATTGATCTTATAGATGAAGCCAGAAATTTACTTGATAAAGAATTTAATCCGGATGGATATAATATAGGAGTAAATATTGGAATACCGGCAGGACAGAGTGTTATGCATTTACATATTCATATAATTCCACGTTATATAGGAGATACAGAAAATCCCAGAGGAGGAGTAAGAGGTGTTCTTCCCAGGAAAAGAAATTACAGGATAAACAGTGAATAGTAAAGGATTGATAACACTATATAGATAGCATTTTTTTGAAGATTTCCTATTATTATTCCCTTTGGGAAGGAATAATAAAAGATATAGAGAAATAAATAATAAAGCACAATAATCTAATTAGGAGAAGATGTTCTTTTTCTCCTGATTTTTATTTTGCTTTGGAAGAAGGGACAAAATGTGATTAGACTCTATAGTTTGTCTCAGGTTATTCTGGCTTTAATAGGGGCTTTTGTTCTGTGGGTTTTACCTTTATCGTTACTGTCAAAAATATTTTATACTCTTCTTATAACAGGATTTACAGTTTTTAAGATTTTTGGGGTTCTTTATTTTGCAAAGTTCCTTAATCTGAAGAAATTATTTTTTTTCAGGCTTGTAAAAAAGAGATTAAAGAAAATGAAGACTCCTTATACAATACATATCTTAGAAAAATTTCCTGGTAGAAAGGATTGCTGATTAAATAAGTCCATAAGGATTTTCCAGTTTTTCCTGTATTTTTGTCAATATTCCAGTCATTTTCGCATCAACTTTATCAGGAGCATAGTAGACATATCTATCAAGGTAAGCTTTAGCATCAGCATATCTTTTAACTTCGTATAAAGAATATCCTATACCTTTTAAGAGTTCCAGATTTTCCTGATCATTCTGAAAGAGTCTTTCAAAAATTTTCAAAGCTTCAGCATGTTTGCCCTGTGTCTGTAACCCGAAGGCCTTTGTTTTTTCAAGTTCTTTGCAGAAATTTTGTTTGTCTGTAATCAGGACATTTTCAATTCCATCTTTTCTACAGTTTTCTGTGGCCCACCACTGGGGTTTGAATTCTATGCTACCTCCTGCCCTGGGAGATACCATAAAATTACCTATTTCATAAAGTGGTTTCATGCCTCCCATGAAAGGATTATAATTATTTATTAATTTTATTAATTTTTCTACATCTTCATAGGGTAGAGTAAATCCTTTTTTATCTGCCAGATGTATTATAATTCCTGCCTGATCTTTATGCAGGACAATTTCTTCACCTTTAGTGTTCTGTAACATTTACTTTCTGCTCCTTTTTGTGGTGAGACCTGAGACGATAAAATAGTATTAAAAGTACATACACACTTCTTTTCACTTTTCACTTATTGAATTTGTCCAATTTGCTTTTTGAATTATTTCATCCCATCCCGTCTTTCTGTTAAAGGAAAGACTTTCATAGGTTTTCCTTTCTATATCACTTTCCTGTTTTCCTAGATTAATTGAAAGACCATGACATCTTTTTACATTACCTTCAATACTTATAAAGCCATTACCATCATCACTCTGACATTCTATTCTATCACTCTGCATGTTGAGTCTTGCTACTACTGTTTTATCAAGAGTTTCCCGTAATTCCCGGGCAGCTTTTTTAACTTCAGAATGTTCTATAGATGCCTCAATATTATCAGACAGATCGCCTATATCTACAAAACCATGTTTATTATCCGGGCTATTGAGGATTTCATACTGCTGAGTTTTTTCAGCTGCCCTGCATATCTCTTCACCTGTTACTCCTGCTTTTTCTATGGCTTCTTTCAGTTTTTCTGTGGCCTCTGCCAGGGCATCCAGTTTTTTCGAATCCACAACGGAAAGGGTTATGGCATGATTTTTATTTGCAGTAGCTTTCAGAAGACTGGTGGCAGCCAGCCTGGGGTTGTTCAGTTCGTTTTGCTCATTTCTCTGTATTATTTCCAGACCTTCCCTCAGATGTATGGGGCCCGGATTATCAGCAAAAGCACTTCCCCATAATATTTCAGGTGAAGCAATTATATAATCTGTAGAGTCTTTCATAGGATATAATGCTTCTGCCTGACCTTCCAGACAATTTTCCATTACCATAATATCTATATTCTGTCCTGTAGCTTCTTTGACTTTTTTTGTAATTTCTCCCATGTCTTCAGGACTTATACTGGGAGTATCCTCTTTGTCAAGGGCTACCCCTTTCCATCCCTGACCATGATCGAAATAGACCACCATATAATGTTCTGCAGGAAAAGCTTTCATCTCTGTAATAAGGAAATCCAGGAGTTCCGTTTTATCTGTCATATCTATATTCCCGAGATTTTCTATTACAGGAGAATCAACAGTTTCTTTTACAAGTTTCGGCAAAGGATTTTCTTCTACTTCACCTTTTGTAACATAGTAACGTCTTGCCTGTTTACTCCAGTTTCCATCTATATTTGATTCTACATATTCTTCACCGAAGTAATCTTTAATTTCTTCCTGAGAAGATCTGGAAATCTGGGCTACAATATTTATGTCTTCTGTAGAACCTATTTTTTCCAGATCCAGAAGTTTTCTTATAACCAGTGGTTCAAGATTTCCGTCACCATTACCCCAGTAAAGGACTGTGAGTTTTTTCTTTCCTGCAACTTCTATTTCGCCTTTATGAAGTTGTCCTTCTGATATGGCTGTTCTTATCTCTGCTTTAGAAAGATCATCATGTTCTATAATTTCCCATTCCCCTGAGGATGTGCGTTTTACTTCAAAGGTTTTTTGCTTTTCACTGTCCTGGATTTTAGCTTCTTTTTTCTTTGTTTCTGTCTCTGTTACCTCACCTTTTTCGTCAAAATTTATTATGTCTATATATTTTCCTTCGGATATTTCTATGAGCTGACTTCTATTTCCAGCAAGTTTCCTTAAGATTTTTATTCTGTCTTCTTCTCTGTCTATTATATTTTCCCCCGGGGTAAAGGTTTCTTTTTGATGGAAAGCACTCGGGCTTTCACTTAGCTGCTGCCTTGTCTTTTTTGCTTCTTCTATATCTATTTTATGCCCAAACCCGAAGAGTTTTCCTATCATTTCAGTCTCAGTTCTTCTTTCTCAAAAATTATACAACCCACCAATTTAATTAAAGAATATATGGAGAAAAGAATCAAGAGAATTATGTTAAATTTTTGTTAACTTTATCTCCTTATGTAATTTAAAATTCCCGATTTTTTCTTCTCTCCTGAATTGACTGGGCTAAACCCTGCCAGTCATATTTTTCATGATTCTTTTTTTCCATCATTTCCTGAACTGTCCATACCTGATTTCTTCCATTTTCTTTCGCATAATAAAGGGCCTGATCAGTTACATAGATAAGCTGATTTTTTATAGTGCTATCTATAGGATAGCTTCCAATTCCAATACTTATGGTTACATGGAGAGGTTCTGACTGGCCTGGAAATTCATATAATTCTATTTTTCTCCGTAATCTTTCGGCAAAAATTTTTGCTTTGTCAGCATTTTGTCCCGGAAGTATTACGGCAAATTCTTCTCCTCCGTATCTTGCCGGGATGTCTACATTGAGTCGAATATTTTGCTTTATCAGTTTTGCTACTTCAATAAGTACTATATCTCCCTGTTGATGTCCATAATTATCGTTGAATTTTTTGAAGTGGTCTATATCGAACATTATAAGGGCAAACTGGTAACCATATCGTTTGGAACGAAGAATTTCTTCATCAAGACGGATTTGAAAATAACGGTGTATATAAAGCTGGGTTAATCCATCAAGTATGGCAAGTTCATGGAGCCTTGCTTTATCTATAATTATAGCTATCTGTGTTGCCAGAGTGGTAAGTAATCCCAGATCATCTTCATCATAATCTTTTCCTTTTCTTTTATTTGTTACGTTTACCACACCTATAATTTTTTCATTTATAATCATTGGAACACAGAGTAAACTTTTTATTTTCATATCTTCTTCTTCTTCCGGACGGACCATAAAACGGGGGTCTTTATAACCTTTATTGGCAACTATCGGTTTTCCTGTCTGGGCAACTGTACCGGCTATGCCTTCTCCTACTTTGAATAAACGTGGTCTTTCAGTATTTACAACCGTATATTGATCCTTATAAACCCTTAAGACCAGTGTACCTGTTTCTTCATCAACAAGCATTATTGAACCTTTCTCCGATGTGACTCCTTTAATTATGGCATCTAAAATCATTACCAGGAGTTCGTCTAAATCGTCTGTCTGGTTAACTGTCTGACTGACACTGTAAAGGAGAGTAAGTTCATTGACACGTCTGTTAAGCTGCTGGTTTGAATCTTTCAGATCATCCATATAAATTAAAAGCTTTTTTTGTGTCTGGTTAAGGTTTGCAAAGAGACTTCCAAGTTTTTCTGACATACTGTTAAAGGCATCAGCAAGAACTTTTATTTCATCATCTGATTCTACAACAATCTTGGCATTAAAATCACCTTCAGAGATAAGTTTTGTATGTCTTGCTATTGTTTTCAGAGGTGTACTGATAAATGATGCAATAATTAAGCTCAAAATAAATGAAAGAACAATGTTTGCAATAACTACAATCACAGTCCATCTTTTTATATTTTGTTGAAACTCGGCTATTTTCTTTTTCCCCATATCAACACCTACTGTAGCAATGACTTTGCCGTTTTTATCCTTTAACGGAGCATAGCCGGTAATAAATTCACCCCACTTGTCTTCATATGTATCTTTTGTAGCAGTAGGTTCCATAAAAGCTGTTCTGTTTCTCAATACCGGTATGTTACTTACATCATAAACCGTATCATTTGGATCCAGTTCTTTTCTCCCGTAATCATCAGAAGCAAGAACAAATTTGCATTTCTCAGGATCATCTGTTTGAATAAGGGTATATATATATATTACATCTGTGTTGACCTGTGTTATATCATAGAGTTCCCTGTTGAGATTATTAAGCAATTCAGTTACTACTAAATCATCGGGATTAACTTTTTTATGGAGTTCTGGATTTATCATAAGAGATACTGTTATAGCCATATGGATTACATCTTTTCTGAGAGTTTCTAGCTGTGTATTTATACCTATTTGATAGAGGGTAAAGATGGTAATTCCGGATAAGACAAGTGTTGTGAACACAATTATGATAAATAATTTCGCTTTGAAGCTTTTAAACACTCTATGTTTCTCCTGATATTTTAAAAGTTTATAACGATATTTTACTTCAGTAAGAGAAAGAAGTCAAATAAAGGATAAATTATTTATATCTAGAAAATTTAAAATAATAAGCCTTTAGCTATCAGCAGTTAGCAGTCAGCTTTTATGGGAATTATAATAATCAAGAATGATTTCTTAAAAACAGTTGTGCTTTTTAAACCTAAGTATCGCTCCAGGTAAAAAAGTATCCAAAAAATTTTATATATATATACCTGTCCCTGTCCGGACTCTGGAGCAAAAGATATGCCGTATTTTATTCAACCATACCAGAAAATTATAATTTTTCGAAAAAGTGAAAAACTATAATGATAGAAGAAATTTATAGTATTTAGCTGATAGCTGATAACTGAAAAATAATGTCATATTTAAATGAGTCTATAAAATTATCTATAGTAATACCTCTTTATAATGGTAGAGATCATATCTCTACCTGTTTGAAATCTCTCGAGTTAGCCCTTTCGGATCTCAGTTATGAGATTATCATAGTTGATAATGGTTCTACTGATGGTGGAATAGAACTTATAAAACAATCTTTTCCCTGTGTAAAGGTTATATGTAATAAAGAAAATCGATATTTTGCAAGAGCAAATAATCAGGGATTTGCCATAGCCAGTGGTAATTTTATTGTTACACTTAACTCTGATACAGAAATAATAGAGTCTCCTTTTGAATTTTTAATGGAATTTATGGAAAAAAACCTCGATACAGGTATTACTTCATGCCCCCTTTATTTCCTCGATGAAAGGTTACAGCCCACGAGAAGGCGCAGGAAAACCTGGAAAGCTTTTCTCCTGGAGTTTACACCTTTTTATCTCTTTCTGAGAATAAAAAGTATGGAGAATTATTTAAAAAAGCTTTATTATGAAAATGATAAAGGTCTTCCTGCGGGGCCTCAGGATGTAGAGGTTCTCCAGGGTGCTCTACTTATGATAAAAAAGGAAACCCTTTCTTTCCTTGGAGGTTTTGATGAAACCTTCAGACTTTCCTTTACAGATGATGAACTCTGTATTCGCTGTGGTCGCCTTGGATACAGGGTGGTATTTATCCCTGAAGGAAAGGTTCTGCATCATGAAAGAGTTTCTCAGAACAGGGTTTCACTTGTGGAGTTTATACACTGGTCTGATTATTTTTATTACATCAGAAAATATATGGGAGGTTGGCCGTCTCTGTTCTTTTTCTATCCTCTCTATATTCTGGGAAGGTTTTTTAGATGGGTTTTTATTAAATTCGGCATAATTGACCATCTGAGGAGAAAAAAAAGTGATTTCATCGATAATTAAAAAGATTTTATTACTTCAGTGCAGAAATTTCGGAGATGCCCTTATAGGGACAGGACTTTTAAATAGCCTGGGTAAAAGTTTTTCAGAATATAAAATTGATGTATTTACAAGACCTCAGTTTAGAGAGATCTTTTATTATAATCCCTTTGTAAATAATATATATTATGCCGATTTTCCTGTGGGAACACAGAAAAAATTTACTTTATCCACCGGTATGGATTTTATGAAGGAATTAATCAGGTTAAGGAAATCAAAATACTCTATGTGTATTAATAATACAGGGGATTTTAGAGAAAATATTATCGGATGGCTTATAAAACCGGAGGAAAATATAGCCCCTCTCTGGGAAGAGACTCATCCTTTTACAAATCTGGTAAGAGTGGGTGGACTCTCTTATTTAGATAAAAGTGTTAAGATTTCAAAATCTATAATAAATATATATGAAATTAACGAATATATTGCAGTCAGTCTTGGATGTAATGTTCTGGAGAAACCCGGAATTTATATTAAAGATTCTATTCCCCGGGATGAAAGACGGATAGGAATTCATCCCACAGCCAGTATGAAATGTAAATTATGGCCATGGGAAAACTGGAAATTTCTTATTCTGGGTCTCAGGGAATTAAAATTTCAGGTGTTGATTTTTGCTTCCCCTCATGAGAGAAAATTTTTAGAGGAGATTTTTAAAGATCTTCTGGATAATAAAAATGTTCTTATTCAATCAGGAACTTTACAGGAGTTTTTTCTAAACTTATCTTCTTTAAAATTATTAATAGGTCTGGATAGTTTTTCAATTCATGCTGCCTATGCTATGAATATTCCATCTATTATGTTAAATGGAGGCAATGATTACAGAATATGGAAGACTCCCGGAACTTATGTCCTTTCCGGTGGAGATAGATGTGATTTTTATCCCTGTTATAATAAACCTGTCTGCAGGGGAAAAGATTTTGAGTATGTTTGTATAAGGAGCATAGATGTTGAAGATGTATTGAAAAGGGTGAGAGGTGAGAAGTGAAAAGTGAAAAGCAGTGAGCGGTGAAAAGAAGTGTGTATGTACTTTGCTCACTATTACATTATCGTCTCACGTCTCACGCATCACGCATCACGCATATGGATTTATCAATTATCATAGTAAATTATAATTCAGGTGATACCCTTATAGAGTGCCTTTCATCTATATATGAAAGAGTAGAAGGCATTACTTTTGAGGTTATCCTTGTGGATAATCACTCTGCAGATGGTTCTCCCCATGAGATAAAAAGATCCTTCCCTCAGGTTTATCTTATAGAAAACGAGAGGAATATCGGTTTTTCCAGGGCATGTAACAGAGGGATTAAACGTGCCGGAGGGGATTTTTTATTGTTTCTTAATCCTGATATTATTATGTGTAAGTCTATATCTTTTCCTGAGTTACTTGATTATATGAAGAAAAACAGACGTACAGGTCTTCTGGGGTGTAAACTCATTAATCTCGATGGTACCGTTCAGTCTTCCTGCCGCAGATTTCCTGATATACTCACTGTAATCTTCAAGCGTATAAGTGTTTTTCAGTGTTTTTCCTTTGCAAGAAAGAAAGTCAGTGATTATCTCAAACCTGTTTCGAATTATACTGAAGTTCAGAATGTGGACTGGCTTTTAGGGGCTTTTTTACTTACTTCCAGAGAAATTATCAATAAGATTGGCCCTTTTGATGAAAGATTTTTTATTTATTTTGAAGATGTTGATTTTTGCAGGAGAGTCCATAGAAAAGGGTATGAGGTCTGTTATTATCCTCTTATGGAGGTGTTGCATTATCATAAGAGGGAAAGTGCTAAAGGATTTAATAAAATATTATTTTTACATATATGGAGCGGTATTAAATATTTCTGGAAGTGGTGTGGGGAAGTGAAAAGTGAGAAGTGAAAAGAAGGGTACATGTACTTTAATTACTATTATATTATCGTCTCCCATCTCCCGTCTCACGTCTCATAATACTCTCTATACCACTTTACAAAATATTTTAGACCCTCTTCAATAGATGTTTTCGGTTTAAAACCCGTATCCTTCATAAGATCATTAATATCTGCCCAGGTTTCCATTACATCTCCCGGTTGCATGGGGAGAAAGTTCTTTTTTGCTGTTTTTCCTATCTCATGCTCCAGAAGAGATATAAAATACATTAATTCCACAGGATTATTGTTTCCTATGTTGTAGAGTTTAAATGGAGCGGGAGATGTGCCAGGGTCAGGAGTAAGGCCATTCCAGTTTTTATTTCTCCGGGGTATTTTTTTTATGAGTCTTATTATGCCTTCCACTATATCATCGATAAAGGTAAAGTCTCTTTTCATTTTCCCTTTATTATATATGTCTATGGTTTTTTCTTTGAAGATTGCCTCTGTAAATTTAAAATATGCCATATCAGGCCTTCCCCAGGGGCCGTAGACAGTAAAAAACCTGAGTCCTGTAACAGGGATATTATAGAGATGACTGTAAGTATGAGCCATTAATTCATTGGCTTTCTTTGTTGCTGCATAAAGAGAAATGGGATGATCCACATTGTTATGGATTGAAAAAGGTTTTATTTCATTTAAACCATATATGGAGCTTGAAGAAGCAAAGAGGAGATGTTTTACACTATTATGGCGGCAACCTTCCAGTATATTCAAAAAGCCTTTAATATTGCTGTCGACATAAATATAGGGATTTTCAATAGAATATCTTACTCCCGGCTGGGCCGCCAGATTTATTACAAAGTCAAATTTTTCTCTTTTAAATAATAATTCTATATTTTCTCTGTCTTCCAGATTTAATTTCAGAAATTTCAGGTTTTTATAAAAGAGTAATTTATTGTAATCTATAAATTCTTTATTTATACCAAGTTCTTTTAATCTCCCATATTTTAATTCCCTGTCATAATAATTATTTATATTATCCATACCCGTTACTTCATAAGCTTCTTTTATTAATCTTCTGGTTATGTGAAATCCAATAAAACCTGCTATTCCTGTAACAAGTATATTATTCATACATAGCCTCTACAGCTTTCATTACTGCATATTTTATGTGAAAATAAGATAATCCTCCCTGAAGATAGGCTATAAAGGGTGGTCTTATGGGTCCATCTGCCGAAATTTCCAGAGAACCTCCCTGAATAAATGTTCCTGCTGCCATAATTATTTTATCCCTGTATCCGGGGGTATAGCCTTCTTCCAGAGTGACATAGGAATCAACAGGAGAATTAGACTGAATTCCCTGACAGAATTTTATAAGCTTTTCTTTATTATCCAGTCGAACTGCCTGAACTATATCAGTTCTTTTTTCTCCTCTTACAGGAGATGTGATAAAATTTAAATTTTCAAAAAATGCTCCTGCCCATATCATTCCCTGAAGGGCCTGACTTACTATAAGAGGAGAGATGTAAAATCCCTGATATAATGTCCTGTTTATATACATTGATGTTCCCACTTCTCTGCCTATACCCGGAGCAGTAAGACG
>JAKJGF010000261.1 GCA_022704525.1 Bacillota bacterium
CTCTTTTATTCGCCGGGCTTCTTCTTCGTACTCCCTTTGAAGCATTGCTTCTTGTTCTTCGATCTTCCCATAGAATATATCTCCTTCTTCTTCTTTTACAACTATATTATCAGAAGTCCATTGTTTTATTTCTCTTTGTTTTTGTACATCTGAAAGTCTTACCTGAAGAGATCTTATCTCAGACATTCATATCACCTCAAAATTTTAAAATTCTATCCTACTATAGTATAATTCTTTCAAAAGACAATTACCAGTCAAAATTGTTAACTTTTTGTAAATAAAAAGCCATTAATCCTTACAGAAAATCTCAGGTGTCTGAAGTCTGAATTGCCCTGTGTATATGGCTCTACCTTTAGTCCTTTGAAATATGAACTGACATACACTTGTACCGGGGTACATATCAATAGGTATGGGGCCGAAATTACTCATTTCCAGAACCTGATGGTTTGAGATACCTGATTGCATAAAACTTGCAGATATATGTACCAGAAGACCAATTCTTGCAAATTTACTTCTACCTTCCAACCAACCACATATATCTTCCGGAAGAGTAATCTTTTCTCTCGTCATACCCAGTATGGTATCTCCCGGATGAATGGTAATATATTCCTCATCAGGGATCCATATTCCTTTAGTGGCACATTTATAATTAATATCATCAATAGCTTTAATATGCATGGGTAATCTTACAAATACTCTGAAGGCATTGCTCAATGTAAGGTCTACCGAAGCAGGGCCTATCTGAACATTTGTAAATGGTTCTATTATAATACGTCCCTTTTCAATTTCTTCCTGAATTTCAGTGGTTGTTAAGATACTCATAAAGTCTCCTCTCATTTTTTTATAAGCCTTCAGCTATTAGCAGTCAGCCAGTAGCAAGCAGTCTTAAAAAGTTGAAAACTGATGGTTGATTGCTAATTTAATGTAAAGAACATTTTATCATATAAATGAACGATTGAATAGAGAAAGATTGAAGTTTTACTTTTCATATTTCACTTTTACTTCTCAATAATATGGCTTATAAAGTTCTACTGTAAGTTCAGGGGAACTCTGACAGATATAAATACCTATGTGTTCATAGCCTCCTGTTTCCTGTGTATAGGGCAGAACTTCTATATAAAACCCAACAGAAGGGCCTGTATGAAAAATAACATTATAAGCTGGTTCTCTCCCTATTTTTATCATTAATTCAGGAACTGATTTAAGATTTATCTGTAATGCTAAAGCCAGGTCGGAAATTTCCTGATTATTTAAGTGATGAAGATAGTTTTTAGAGGAATTTTTTAAGATTATCATAGTATCCAGAGGACGTTTCATAAAATAAGGAACCAGAATTTTAACGGTCCCCATATCTTTCAGGGTAAGGTGTTCTGGATTTTTTTCTAATATAAAAGCTGAAAAGGTTCTTCCATATTTTTCTCGGAACTTCAGATCTTCTTTTATTTTACCGGGCATTATATTAGTATGAATAATTTGTTGATGACCATGGAAAAGAGATCCTCCCACCAGTCGGCCATAATTTTTTATTATTCCTCCATAGCCGAAGTGTTCTTCAGATTCGTAATCTTTAGTTGATGGCATAAAAGAATCTTTTGAGTGGAGCATTTTTTCTTCCAGTATGGCCAGTCTGTGTAATACTGTTTCAACGTCTTTTAAGGGCATATTATGTATATCTTTATCATGATAATTACTTGACCACTGAACAAAATGCATTCCCACGGCTTTTTCTCCTTCTGTCTTTATATTGCCTTTACCTGGTTCAATATTTGTTCCTTTATAGCCTTCCGGATAAAGTATGGGAAAGAGGTTTTTGTTTATAAAAGTAAACCCTTCACTAAGAGGAGTTTTATCAATAATTCCAGTTGTTTTCCCCTCACATACTACGCAGGAGAACTCCTGTTTTTTTGTAGAAATCGGTCTATTGTCATGAGGTCGTTTCGCTCTTCCTGTTGAATAGACTATACGGTTAGAAGTTCTGGGATCTATTTTACAGATATTATGAGGTTTAAAATCTGATATATCCGGTTCTTTTATTATGGAATTAACTATATCTTTATAGGTTACTTTTGAGATGTCTTCAAAATCTATCCTATTTATAGTTTTTTCATTCAGTTTATCTAACACTATAAGGTTTTACCTCTCATTCATTATTTTATAGATTTCCGGTAATATTTCACCGCTTTTATGTTGTAGATGGCAACCTTTATTATATTGTTTTGCTAATTCTGTAACATCATTTTCATATGGATCTATTACTATAAAGGGTTTTCCTCTGTTCATTACACCTGTAATTATTCGGTATGGCAGAGTAGTAGTACCTGTTGTCCCTATTACTATGAGTAAATCTAATTTGTCTGCTGCAGAAAGAGAACTTTCAAATTTATAATAAAGTTCATTATAACATTCATCAAACCATAGAATATGAGGTCGTGCCATTTTCCCACAGAGAGGACATACTAAGAGATTTTTTTCTTCCCGAGAGAATTCCCTTTCTTTATCTTTCCATTGAAGGTTTACCGGAATTGGAAAGGTTTCCCGGGAACATTCTTCAGAACATCTCATACGATTTATGTTACCGTGAATTTCATAAGTCCTTTTCCTGGAATTCCCTGCTCTTATATGTAAACCATCTACATTCTGGGTTATTAATAAAAAACGATCTTTTAGTTTTTTTTCCATTTCCCCCAGGACTATGTGACCAGAGTTTGGTTGAACCTGATTGCAAGTTTCCCTTCTGTAGAGATACCATTTCCAGACTTCGTACGGGACACGGGAAAACATGCTTAAAGTAGCCATTTCCTGGGGATGATAGTGTTTACTCCCCACTTTCCAATATCCTTCTTCTCCACGGAAAGTGGGGATACCGCTTTCTGCCGACATACCAGCTCCTGTAAGAATAACAAGAAGCCCTGACTCTTTTATAAAATTAAGCAATTCTTCTGGTTTTAAACTCATATTGTTCATAGCGCCATTCTTTATTTTTGATATTTCTTACTGTATTCATCTGTTACCTTTGTTTTTACATCAGGATAATTCAGTTCCTTTTCAACTTTGTTTCTTAATTTCCGCAGACTGTTATAGGCATTTTGCGATTCAGGATAATAAGAATTATAAAGTGCTGCATTGAAGCCGTGCATAATTATCAGTTTTATATGATCCATATCCAGATTAAATACCTTTGCCGCAATATAAAGCTCTTTTGTTACTGTAGTATTTGAAACCAGTCTGTTATCAGTGCATATGGCTGTTCTGATTCTATGTTCCAGATAATATTTAAAGGGATGGTCTTCAAACCTTGTAATGTCTGAACAGGTCTGAAGATTACTGGAAAGGCAGATTTCCATAGGAATCCTTTCATTCATAAAATAGGTCAGGAGTAGCTTATTCTTATAAAGATTTGTTCCGTGGCCAATTCTTTTACAATGGAGATAATTAACTGATTCTTCAATAGACTCTGCACCTACTGCTTCACCTGCATGGACAGTGATTGGAACATAGCCATTTGTTACATAGTAGAAAGCTTTTTTATAAGTTTTGGCAGGGTTGCCATCTTCTCCTCCGGCAAGGTCAAAACCCACTACGTGATGGTTTTGTTTTGCCATTTCCACTGTATGCTGGGCTGTCTGCATGGCAAGATAAATGGATGCTTCTTTGTGAGTGGAATAGGGTAAGGATTTTAATAGATTATCTGCTATGCCGCAGGGAACATAATGCCTCATTCCACATATAATTAAACCTGTAACTATATCAAATGTTTTTTCTGCTTTTTCCATGCCTTTTAATACCGATGTAGTTACGTCTTCCAGAGACATTCCTTTATTTGTATGAAGTATAGGGGCAAATCTGATCTCCATATATCTTACGTTTTCTTTTGAAGCATCTTCACATAGTTCATAGGCAACCCTCTCGAGTGAGTCACAGTCCTGCAGAACAGAACTGGTTATATCAAAGGCCCGGAGATATTCCACAAGGGATTTTTCTTTTTGAAACATCATATCATCTTTAATAACAATCCCGGAGATTTTGCTTTCATCAATCGGATAGGCTGGCTCCTGTTTTCTTATCAAATCCATAATGGTTGAAAGTCTGAGACTTCCGTCGAGATGACAGTGGAGATCATTTTTGGGAAGGGCTAAAATTTGTTTATATAAAGGGTCTTCGTGCATTTTATTAAGAAATTCTTTTATTTTTGATTCTGACATAATTACTGGCATAATTAATTCTGCCGAACCTCCTCTTACTTTGTTTTTTTGTGAAATTTCTATATAATCTGAATTATTCCTTCTTTGGTAAATTTCAATGTCCAAAGAATTTCATTTGAATTAAACTCTGTAATTTCTGTAATTATAAAAAAGTATAATATGTTTTCCTGTAGTTTCACAATTTCCTTTTGTCTTTTTCCTGTAAATTCTTCCATAGAAATAACTTGACTAAAATTAATTTATATATTAATATATGATTGTTTTTAAAAACAGATTGTGTTGTTATCTTGAGAGAAAATGTTGAAAATTTTAGGAGGATTTAAAATGTATAGGATCAGTGAAGAATGTATAGCTTGCGGCAGTTGTGCAGAACAGTGTCCTGTGAATGCTATTGAAGAAGGAGCTCCTTATATGATTACCGATGCCTGTATAGACTGTGGTGCATGTGTTGAAGTTTGTCCTGTGAATGCAATTTCTCCAGGGGAGTAGATAGAAAATTTTTACTATAAAAGCCGTTCAAAAATTTTGAACGGCTTTTATTTCAGATGTTGCGAAATTCAGCAATTCAGAAGTGAAAAGAAGTGCAAAGTCAGGGTTTTATATTAAGGGCACATCTCGTGTTCGCCCGGGTTGTTACGCATCACGATTTATTAAGGAGGAAATACAGTGGGTTTAATAATAGTAGGTTCTGTTGCTTTAGATGATGTAAAAACTTCTTTTGGAGTCAAAGAGAGGGTTTTAGGCGGGGCTGCCTCCTTTGCATCAGTGTCTGCCAGTTTTTTTCATAAAGATGTTTATAGGAGGAGATTTTCCCAAAGAACATATTGAATTTTTTAGAAGCAGGAATATAGATTTAAAAGGTCTTGAAGTCATAGAAAATGGAAAAACCTTCCACTGGAAGGGTACCTATGAATATAATATGAATCAGGCCCATACCCTTGATACGCAGTTAAATGTGTTTCAAAATTTTCAGCCGAAAATACCTGTTGTCTACAGAGAAGCTGAATTTGTATTTCTGGCTAATATTGATCCTGATTTACAGCTTGATGTTTTAAGACAGATAAAAAATCCTAAATTTACAGCATGTGATACTATGAATCTCTGGATAAACCAGAAAAAAGACAAAGTTCTAGAGGTAATGAAGAACACGAACATGGTTTTCATAAATGACGCCGAAGCCCGGCAGTTATGCGAGACCTATAGTTTGCCTGCTGCTGCAAAACATATATTAAACCTGGGTCCTCTGGTGGTTATAATTAAAAAAGGAGAGCATGGAGCTCTATTATATACTAAAGAAATAGTATTTTCTCTCCCCGGTTTTCCTCTGGAAGAGGTTAAAGACCCTACAGGGGCAGGAGACACTTTTGCAGGAGGTTTGATGGGATTTCTTGCTGAAACTGGAAAAGTTACACCGGGGAATTTAAAGAAGGGTATAGTCTACGCAAGTGTTATGGCTTCATATAATGTAGAGGATTTCAGTCTGGATAAAATGAGTAAGTTGAAGTCTGTTGATATAGAATGGCGTTATGAAGCTTTTAAGAATCTGACTTCTTTTGAATAATTATTATATAAGGTGAAAGGTTTTGTTCGCCTCGGTACATTTATTTTATAAAAAAAACTTCTTTATATTTCTGAATGTGCTTTACGCTTTATATGAAAATAAATCAGGAGTTACGTCTTTTGAAAAAATACATAATACAAAGGACCTATGTCAGAAGGTTTAAGATTATTTTGACTCCTGGTGCATAACTATTGAATTTACAGGATTTTTATAAAAATTTGCCTGATTTCTGTCTGAATCTCAGGATGAATCTTTTTAGTTAATAATGCATCTTAGTACCGCAACAGGTAAAAAAGTATCCAAAAACATATACACCTGTCTCTGTCCGGGCTCTGGAGCAAAAGATATGCCGTCAAAAGGAGAAAGTTATAACTTTAAATAAATACAAAACT
>JAKJGF010000046.1 GCA_022704525.1 Bacillota bacterium
AAGAAAAGGATTACCTCAGAATTTGTGAAGAACTGGGAGATCTTCTTTTACAGATAGTTTTTCACTGCCAGATAGGTGAAGAAGAAAATCACTTTACCCTTGAAGATGTTGCAAGAAATATAGTAAAAAAGCTAATCAGACGTCATCCTCATATATTTTCAAATGTAAATATTTCAAATTCAGAGGAAGTTGTAAAAAACTGGGAAGAAATAAAGAAAAAAGAAAAGGGTAAATCGGATGAATCTATTTTAGATGGTGTTCCAGAAAATCTTTCAGCTCTGGTAAGAGCTGATTTCCTAGGTAAGAAAGTTGCCAGAGTGGGTTTTGACTGGCCCTGTGCAGAGGATATAATAAAAAAACTCAGAGAAGAAATCTGTGAACTGGAAGGTGCTATAAAAGAGAAGAAACCCTGCCATATCAGAGAAGAACTGGGAGATATCCTTTTTACTATAGTTAATATTTCACGCCATTTTGGTATTGATCCTGAATATGCTTTAAGAAATACCTCAAAAAAATTTGTCAGACGTTTTAAGAAAATAGAAGAACTCTGCCGGGAGAATGGCAGAGGGTTAAAGGAAAGAACCCTTGAAGAACTTGATGCCCTGTGGGAAATAGCAAAAGAGGAAGAGAAAAGTGAGACTTGATAAATACCTGAAGTTAACTAAATTGATAAAAAGACGCCCCATAGCAAATCTTATGTGTGATGAAGGTAAGATTAAAATTGGCAGTAGAACAGGTAAAGCAAGTTCTACAGTACAGGAGGGACAGATATTAGAAATAGATTTCGGAAGAAAGAAAATTAAGATTAAAATTCTGGAGACTCCTGAAAAAATTTCTTCAGAGATGAAGCCCTCAGATCTTTATGAATTGATAGAGGAAATATGGGTTAAGGAAATGTAAATCATTTTAAGGAGGTTTTTATTATGCCAGATACTAATATATTCAGAGTCGTGGCAAGACAGATACTTGATTCCAGAGGTAATCCGACTATCGAGGTAGATGTATGGCTGGAATCAGGAATAATGGGGAGAGCGGCAGTGCCTTCAGGTGCTTCCACCGGTAGTCATGAAGCAGTGGAAATAAGAGATGGTGAAAAACCTTTTGGAGGATTGGGAGTACTCAAGGCCGTAAATAATGTTCATGGTATTATATCTCCGAAACTGGTAGGTGTAGATGCTACAAAGCAGATGGAAATAGATATGTTACTTATACTCCTTGATAATACTGAAAACAAGTCAAAACTTGGAGCCAATACCATTCTTGGTGTTTCACTGGCTGTAGCAAAAGCTGCGGCTAAAGCTGTAGATCTGCCACTTTATCAATATCTTGGGGGACTCTGTGCATCCCATCTGCCTTTACCACTGATGAATATTTTAAATGGCGGACGTCATGCAGATAATAATCTGGATTTTCAGGAATTTATGATTGCTCCTGTAGGAGCAAAATCTTTCTCAGATGGAATGAGTATGTCTGCAGAAGTGTTTCATTCTCTTAAAAAAATATTGAAACAGAAAGGACATAATACAAATGTTGGAGATGAGGGTGGATTTGCACCTCAGTTAAAATCCCATGAGGAAGCTCTGGACGTTATAATTGAGGCAATTATTGATGCAGGATACAGACCGGCTCAGGATATATGTCTTGCCCTGGATGTGGCAGCATCAGAATTCTATAAAGATGGAAAGTATATACTGGAAAAGAGCACCGGTGAAACTATGACGTCAGAAGAATTGATAAGTTTTTATGAAAATCTTGTAGAAAAGTATCCAATTGTCTCAATAGAAGATGGACTTTCGGAAGATGACTGGGATGGATGGAAAATTCTGACGGAGAAACTTGGCAGAAAAATACAAATAGTGGGGGATGATCTTTTTGTGACAAATATAAAGAGAATCCGTAAAGGTGTCCATATGAAAGTGGCCAATTCAGTTTTAATAAAACCAAATCAAATAGGAACACTTTCAGAAACTCTTGCTGCTATTGAATTTGCAAAACGTTCTGGATATACTGCTGTAATATCACACCGCTCCGGTGAGACAGATGATGCATTTATATCTCATCTGGCAGTTGGAACCAATGCAGGTCAGATAAAAACCGGTTCTCTCTGTAGAATGGATCGTATAGCTAAATATAATGAATTATTGAGAATAGAGGAAGACCTTCGTTTTGCTGCTCAGTATTATGGAAAAGGAGTATTTTATAATCTGGGATGGTGAGAAGCGAGAAGTGAGAAGTGAAGGAGAAGTCTTTTTTATGAAGAATTATATTAACAAATTACTACGTTTATTAATATTTGTTTCAGTCATAATATTTTCTGCTCTTTCTCAATCTTCTGGAGAAAGCTCTGTTCCCGGCAGTCTTCTTGATTTAGAAGAGGCCTTTCAGAAAGTAGCAGAGAATGTTTCTCCAAGTGTAGTTAATATAAGTACCAGGAGCAGTATGAATGCTGATATAGAGATATTGCCCTTTGATAAGGATTTAAAAGATAAGTTTCCATGGTTTGAAGATTTCTTTTCAAATCTTCCTGAAGAGAATATTCTGTGTGCCGCCTCAGGTGTTATAATCTCTGAAGATGGTTTTGTCATCACAAATGCTCATGTTGTGAAAGATACATCTAAACTATCAATAACTACACATAATGGGAAAAAATATGAAGACCTTCAGATAGTCGGTATTGATAGTGAAACAGATCTCGCTGTTATAAAAATAAAGTCCCCTCATAAGTTTTCTGTTGCTCCTCTCGGAAACTCCGATAATGTTAAAGTTGGTTCCTGGGCAATTGCCATCGGAAATCCTTTTGGTTATTCCTCTACACTTACGGTGGGGATAATAAGTGCTACAGGTAGAGATTTTTATGAAGGTGGATATGGGGATATGTCCAATCTGATACAGACAGATGCATCTATAAATCCAGGTAATAGTGGTGGAGCTCTGGTAAATATTCGGGGGGAAGTAATAGGTATAAATACAGCAATAATATCTGCCGGCGGAAGGTCTTCCGGTATAGGTTTTGCTATACCTGTAAATATAGTAAAAAAAGTATCTAAACAGTTAATAGAGAAAGGTAAGGTTCTTAGAGGATGGCTTGGAGTGGTAATTAAAGATTTATCCTCCGAACTGTCCAGTTATTTTGGTGCAGATAATGGTGTCCTTATAGAAGATATTATTCCCGGGGGGCCTGCAGATAATGGTGGTATAAAAAGTGGTGATATTGTGTTATCTATAGATGATGCAGAAATGGATTCTGTCAGAAAACTTCAAAACACTATTTCAGGTAAAAGCCCCGGTGAAAAAATTACCCTTTCTGTTTTGAGAAATAAAAAGAAGGAAACAGTAACATTAATTGTTGGCCAGAGACCTGAAGAGAGAAAGAAGGATATAAGCCATAGTACTGTTCCACATAGTGAAGAATGGCGTGGCTTATCAGTGGAGGATCTTACAGATGATCTATCATCCAGGTTGAAGCAGAATAAAGGAGTAATAGTAAGAGGTGTTAAAACCGGTAGTCTCGCAGAGGAATCAGGTATAAAACCAGGAAATATAATTATAAAAATAAATGATAGAGAATTAAATAATATTAAAGACTATAAAGATTTTATAAAATCAATTAAAAATAAGGAGGATGTTGTTTGTCTGGTTTATGATGGAAAATATATGACATTTCTGGTAATAAAAGGGGAATAAAAGGGGAATAATAACAGGTAGATTACTTGAGAGGTGGTAAATAGTATGAAATTTAATATGAGGATATTTCTTATGGCTTTTCTTTTATTATACACTATATTTATTCAAGATGCGTATGCCTATATAGATCCGGGAACAGGTAGCTATATGTTGCAGTTGCTTATAGCTTCACTGGTAGGGATGTTATTTGCACTTAAAATTTACTGGCTTAAAATTAAAACTTTTTTCCTTAATCTTTTTAAAAAAAATGGTAGTGAGTAATGGGTAGTAATATATTACCGGCTTCATTTCGTGATCCCAGCGGTTTTGTTTTTTCTCAGGAAGGTTTACTTTATCGCCAGATAAATACTGTATATAGAGAAAATTATGACTTTTTAATTTCCTCCGGCCTTTATGAAACCCTTGTAAAACAGGAATTATTAATACCTCATGAAGAAGTGAGCATAGATTATAGACTTTCTCATAGTGCTTACAAAGTAGTAAAACCTGAAACTATAAATTTTATCTCTCAACCTTATGAATGGTGTTTCAGTCAATTAAAGGATGCTGCTCTCACTACCCTTAAGATACAGAAGATAGCCTTTGATTATAAAATGTCTTTGAAAGACAGCAGTGTTTATAATATACAATTTAGAAAAGGTAAAACTATGTTAATAGATACACTTTCCTTTGAAAAGTACAGGGAGGGAGAACCCTGGGTAGCTTACAGACAGTTCTGCCAGCATTTTCTGGCACCCTTATCTTTAATGGCTTATAGAGATGTCCGACTCAGTCAGTTATTTCGTATATTTATTGATGGCATCCCTCTGGATCTTGCAAGTTTACTACTTCCGAAGAGAACTTACTTCTCCTTTCCTCTTCTTTTTAATATACATTTACATGCTAAAAGTCAGAGACATTTTGCCGGAAAAGCTGTTAAAAAACCTGATAGAAAGATTGGCAGAATCCAATTTCTCGGTATAATAGATAGTTTAGAAACAGCAATAAAAAAAATGAAGTGGTGTCCAGGGGGAACAGAATGGGCTGATTACTACGATAATACTAATTATTCCTCAGAAGCCTTTCAGACAAAAAAACAGATACTCAGTGATTTTTTAGATGAGATTAAACCGGACAATCTCTGGGATCTCGGAGCAAATACAGGTGTCTTCAGTAGAGTTTCTGCTTCTAAAGGGATAAATACAATAGCTTTCGATATAGACCCTGCCGCTGTTGAAAAAAACTATCTTGAGTGTGTAAGAACTAAAAGTACCAATATTTTACCTTTATTACTTGATCTGACAAATCCAAGCCCCGATATTGGATGGCAGAACCAGGAAAGAGAGTCAATTATGAAACGTGGCCCTGCAGATACTGTTCTTGCTCTTGCTCTTATACATCATCTGGCTATATCCAATAATCTTCCTTTTTATAAAATTGCAGATTTTTTCAGTAAAATCTGTAAAAATCTTATTATTGAATTTGTACCTAAGAGTGACTCTCAGGTTCAAAAACTTCTTTCTACAAGAGAAGATATATTTCAGGATTATAAAAAAGACTGTTTTGAGACTCAATTCAGCCAATATTTTTCTATAAAGGAGGCTTCAGACATTACGGAGTCTGATAGAACTCTATACCTTATGAAAAAGAAATAATGAGTTACTTTCTATGGGATTATTCAATAATAGCTCCTATGATCTATATTATCCTTGCAGGAACAGGATTTATCACAGGATCTATACTTTTTATAATACTATGTAAAAAGACCTGGCAATTCTGGCGTCCTGCATTATTTTTGGTTCTTGTAAATTTTTTTATATATATAATTAAATTTTGTCCGGGTATATTTAATTATTCCGGCCTGGAGGAAAATATAAAGGATCCGGGATTTATTGGCTACTTATTTTTAATAGTCATGGGTATACCTTATGATTTTATTAAATTATTTACTTTTATGACAGTTGGCCTTGTTTTATTTAAATCTCTGGAGATAATCCCACTAACAGAAAAATGTGAATGGAAAACTTTTAAGTTCTGGAGTGAAGTTCTTTTTACTTCCCTTATATTTATAGCTATTACAGAGATTCTGATTTATATCGTGAAACCTGTAATATCGGAAGATGGAAAGAAGTTTCTGGAGATTATGATGACTGTTTATACTAATAGAGACTTTGGCTCATTTCATATAGCTATATGCGCACCTTTTACTGAAGAACCATCATACAGGTTTTTTTATCTGGCTATTTTTCTCTGGCTTTTAAAAAATTTTAGATTTCGCTGGATAGTAGCAATTTTACTTTCTTCCCTTGTCTGGACTTTTGGTCATACCGGATCGCTTAATCCAGAGTGGATGAGATTTATTCAGATATTTACCTATGGCCTTTTACTTGGGTGGCTTTTTAAAAGAAGAGGTCTTGAGGCCTGCATAGTAAGCCATCTTATATCTAATATTGTACTGACTGCACTGCATTTGCATACTGAATTTTAGCTTTATCATTCTTCCACCGATTTTTTTACTCATCTCCTTATTTTTGATAGCTCTTTCTCCTTTTTTGTTGAATATAGAAGAAATATTGTCAGGATAATTATTAAAACAGCTATTCCCGCCATACCTTCCGTCCCTCCTGTTAAAGGATCTACATTTCTTATAACTATATATCCCAGAGGATTAATCTGTTCAAATGTAGCATAGGAAAAGCATGTTAAGAGAATATTTCTGGTTTCAAGATAGATCCAGGAGAGAAGAATACTAAAAAGAAGACAGAATATCAGTTTCATAAATATTCCCTGTAGTGGATTCTTCTGGTAATAAGAATCTAATATAGTATACCAGGGAGATTCTCCTGTCCATATCTTCCAGTAAATGGAGTAACCCTGAGCATAATATCCCATAAGAACAATTGGTATATACCATATGCCCCAGAAAAGCCCTGTGAGCAGAAGAGCTTTTTTCTTACCCCTTTCCATAAGATTGGTTAATAAAAATCCCCGCCAGGCATACTCACTGCCAATAGACATAACTGTTGAAAATATAAGATAGAAAGTTGTGGCAAGAATAAACTCTGACAGAAACTGCCTTGCAGCACTAAAATCGCCTTTTGTGTGTCCTTTCAGTAATTCAAAATTCAGATCCGGTGTTCCTTTATGTATTATTACTGTCAGAAGAAAAGAAAATATGATAAATCCTATAATTATAAGCCAGGAGTACAGATAATGAACAGGTTTACCCCAGGACAGGGAAGGGAATTTAAATTTTATCCCCCCTGTGATATAGGTTGTAATAATAACACATATAATAGGGCAGAAGATAAGAAGACCTCTTAAGATATTATAGTTTTCATTGCTTTCATCTCTTCCAATGAGGTAAATTCCTCCCATAACTGCCCAGCTCAAGATATAAACAAGTAAAAGAAAGACTCCCAGGGATTTCCAGCTAATAGACGGAGGTTTTATGATGACCGATTTTTTTTCTTCTTTCTTTTCTACTTTTTTTTCTTTTTCAATAAAAGAAATATCAGAAATTTTTTGGGTAAATTCCTCGTCAAGTAAATTAATTATCTGCCCTACCGGACCGGGAGGTGGAGATATTTCTCTGTCATAAACATCAAACCCTTTGTTTCGTTTGAATTGTTCAAAGGATTTTTGAAAAAGTTCTGATTCTTTCCTCTTGAAATATTGGGCACAGGTTTTATCTATATATTCTGATTCTTGCTTTTTTCCTTCTGATTCAGGAGTTTCTTTTTTTGAACCGGATTTTCTGCTGTCCCATGAGGAACATAAAATTTCATATACTTCGTTTATTACACGCATTTTTTCTTCAAAAAGTTCTTTTGCCGCTTTTCTGAGTTCTTCATCTTCAATATGGTGAACTTTATCGGCATGATATTTTTTTACAAGGGATTTATAGGCTGCTTTGACTTCTTGAATATCAGATCCGGGCTTAAGGCCAAGGATCCTGTAACATTCATCTCTGTCTACTGGTATCAACTTCTTTCGAGAGTTGTGAGAGGTGAGAGGTGAGAAGTAAAATGTAATATTACTTAATTACATACACTTCACTCATCACCCATCACCCATTTACATTATAATTTCTTCCCCTTATTAATTAATCCTTTCAAATTCTTCCTTCACACCATTCAAATAATGGTACTGTAGCAGAATATCCCTGCAAAATCCTCTAAATAAGGACTGACTTTCACTTTGTTCTCTGCATTTTTTAATAACCCATCCTTCAGGGGATATGAAGGAATGAATCTTTAAAGACAGAGGATTCATTCCCAGAAGATAACGTATTTTCCAGTCTTTATGTTTTCTATAAAATTTTACGGCAGAAACTCCGGCCATCCTCATGATCTTATATTTTTCTTCCAATGAAGCAGGATGAAGATGATAATTAACGGCGTTTCTTCTATAATTTATAGAGATTCCGCTTTTTGCCAGTCTATAACCCAGTTCTATATCTTCCCATCCATAACCCTGAAAATCTTCGTCAAACATCCCCACTTCAATTAATTTATCTCTGGAAACCGAAGCATTACCTGTCATAAAGTAAAGCCAGGAAAGTTTTTTTCTGCTTTTAGGATGGAGTTCTTTTCTGTTTTCTGGATGGTCTCTTACGTGTTCATATTCTTCTATAGAAGAAACCTGCACTTCAAGTCCTACTACAGCTTCCCCCGGATGTTTACAGTGAATTATCTCATGTTCTTTTAATAATTCCGGAGAAGCTATGATATCGGCATCTGTAAAGAGTATAATATGGCCTTCTGCCTCTTTTATACCCCTGTTTCTTGCTCCCGATCTGCCTCTGTTTTCCTGCCTTATGTATCTTAATGAGGGCTTTAATTGCAGTTCCTTTATCATTTCAGAAGTTCCATCTGTAGAGTTACTGTCTACAATTACAATTTCATATTTACTGTCCGGGAAAGTCTGCCTGTTAAGAGATTCCAGGACAGGTTTTAGAGTTTCTTTACGATTAAAAGTGGGAATTATTACACTTATAAAATATTGCATTTTTTTATTAATACACTATTGCATCTCTTGTGGGTTCTATTCCTGTAATTCTGGTGACTTCTTCCAGGGTAGTGAGCCTTTTATTTAGAAGTATAATACCCTGGTCTTGAAAAGTTTTCATACCTTTTGTCATAGCCTTCTGTCGTATATCTGCAAGGCGGCTTCTCCTGGCTATCATATATTTTATTTCTTCATCCGGTATGAATATTTCATAAATAACTATAAGATCTTTATAACCTGTGAAATTACATTTTGCGCATCCTGTAGCTTTAACTAAAATTGTGTTATGAGAAAACAGGTCAGGAAAAGTTTCCATCATTTTTTCATCAGGTCTGTATTCCTGATAGCAATCAGGACAGATCTTTCTGAGTAATTTCTGTGAAGTGATAACTGTCAGAGTATTTGCAAGTTCCCGGGGGTCTATACTCATATCCCAGAACCTTTGTATGGCATTAAAGGGATTTCTGGCCAACATCTGTGCTATAACCAGATATTTTGTTGCCGCTTCAATACAGAGATAAGCTACTTCGGAATTTTTTAAATTATCAAACATAATTATATCTGCATCTGCCTCAATAATTGCCTGCAAGCCATCATAATAGCCTCGCTCAGGTATAATCTGTATCTGATGAACTCCTTCCAGGATATATTCCACATGTTCTTCTAAAGTCATTAAATTTAGATTCTTCTCTTTTTTTTCTTTTAATATTGAGTAGGCCAGAGTACTTTTTCCGCTTCCGGGAGGGCCTGTAATAAGTATAAGACCATGAGGTCTTTCTATCATATCTTTTATCTTTTTTAAATCTTCATCAGACGGTAAACATTCTCTGAGATTTTTTATGACACCGGTCAGATCCAGAAGTTGCATAGTATATTTTTTCCCCTGAATTGTTTCTATTACTGAAACTTTAATTTCTATATTAACTTCCCATTTAAAAAGGATCTTCCCTTTTTTGAGTGTTTCCTTCAGTCTGAAGGCTTTATTTATTTCTTTTATAAGAAGGGGTACTATGGTTTCCGACAAATCAACCACTTTTGATAGATTTCTCTCTATTCTATAAAGTAATTCATATTCTTTTCCCGAAGGGTTAATGTGTATGTCAGTAGCTTTTTGTGAATAGGCATCTATAAAAATGAGATAAAGGAGTTCCTCTGTTTTTCCTTCATAATCTACCTCTTTTTGTGGCAAATTAATGTCTCTTATCTTTAATCTCTGTATAAAAAATTCTATTATTTTATTTAAATCCAGATAATCTCCCATTTCTTCCGTATCTTCTGTCTGCATAAAGTGAAGTAGATCTTTTCGATAAAATCTCCACTGTTTGCCTGCTTTAAAAGCTTTGATTTTGGCTTCACTCAGCCATCGATAAAGGGTGGGATGGCTTATTTTTAATAAATCCGCCGCCTGATTGAAATCAAGTATGTCACTCATACCTTTTCCTTCCTGTCGGAGAAGTTCATCTATATCTATTTCTTCTTTTGTCAATAGAATCACCTGCTTTTTCTATTGTTATGCTTAATGCGTAAAGGATTATATAATTTCTTTATTCAATAGTAATAATAAAAATCCTTTATGGGGCAATCTTTATTCAATTATACTCTGTTTCATCTCGTAATACCAATCTACCATTTATGTTTAAAGCTACCAGCCCTCAACTTAAGGCTGAAAGCTGAGGGCTGACTGCTGATAATAATTTAAAAAGGACTTTAAGGAAATATAAAGAATAAACGACTAATAAAGTTAAAAGGAATTGTGCTACGTAAAGTCTGATGTGTTAAATTTCATGCATCACGTATCACGCATAACGATTATATGTCTCTTGTAGAAGTAAAAAATTTAAGAAAAATCTTTAAAGATAAAAAGCTCGGAGAAATTGTGGCTGTAAATGATATATCTTTTTCTTTCGAGGGAGGAGAAGTATTTGGACTTCTTGGCCCGAATGGGGCCGGTAAAACAACCCTTCTTCGTATGCTTTCTACTATACTTTCTCCCAGTGGAGGCTCCGCTATAATCGGCGGTTATGACATAAGAGAAAATCCTCTTGAAGTACGTTCTCAAATAGGTTTTCTTACTGGAAATACAGGACTTTATGGAAGACTTACAGCATATGAAATGTTGTGGTATATAGGAAGCCTTTATGGCATGAAAAAAGAAAAATTAAAAAGAAGATGTGAAGAAGTTAGTGAACTCCTTGATATGAAAGATTTTTTACATCGTAAGTGTAATCACCTTTCTACAGGACAAAAACAGAGAGTTTCCATTGGAAGAACAATTATCCATGATCCTCCCGTACTATTTTTGGATGAACCCACACTGGGTCTTGATGTAATGACCAGTAGAACCATAATATCATTTATACGTAAAGCCAGAGAAGAGGGTAAAGGTATTCTTCTATCAACTCATGAAATGAATTTAGTTGAAAAATTAGCTGATCATATTTCTCTGGTGCATATGGGTAAAGTTATTGCTTCAGGCACTTTAGAGGAACTTCAGACTAAAACAGAATGTGAATACCTTGATGATGTATTTTTATCATTAATAGAACAGGAAAAAATAAATGAAATTGCCCTTTACACTCAGAATAATGAATTTAATCTTTCGTAAAGAGCTTAAAGATACATTGAGGGATAGAAATATATTAATTTCTCAGTTTCTCCTCCCTCTCGTACTTTATCCTCTTGTAGTAATCATTACATCTACTCTTCTTACAGGGCAAATTAAAAGAGCTGAAGAAAGTATAAGCAGAGTATATGTAGTGAATGGACATTTATCTCCTATTTTATCTCAGATTATAGCAGATACGCCTGATTTTAAAGAAATAACTACTGATGATCCTAAAAGAACACTTGAAGAGGGTAACATGGATCTTATAATATTTATACCGAAAGATTATACTGAAGATCCTATGTGTGATGAAACCTTTCAGATAAAGTTTAATTATAATTCTACCAGTGAGCTTTCCCTTATGGCTAAATCCAGGATAGATGATTTGTTACAGAAATATAACGATCTTCTGGTTCAAAACCGTTTAAAAAGCAGAGGGTTATCTTATGAAATGATGAGACCTCTTAAATTGTCAGGTTTTACAGTTTCGTCAAAAACCAGGGAAGCCGGTTCTATGATAGGAGGTTTTTTACCTTTTTTAATAATTTTATTTACCATTACTGCTGGCTTTCTTCCTGCACTGGATGTAATTGTCGGTGAAAAAGAAAGGGGCACCCTTGAAACGCTTCTGGTGAGCAGAATAACAAAGTGTGATATAGTAATAGGAAAATTTCTTGCCGTATGGACTACAGCTTTATTGTCAACATTTCTGCATCTTATCAGTTCCACTCTTACCTTTGCAACATTTGCTCAGGAGGTCCTTGAAAAATTGCCTATATCTTTCACCTGGACAGCTTTTTTAACAGTAATTTTTTTGATTATTCCTCTTACAGGTTTTGTATGTGCAGTTATTATGGCTGTTACTATGATAGCAAAAAGCTATAAAGAAGGTTCAAATTATTTATCTGCTATGACTCTTCTTATGTTTATGCCGCTTTCCATAGTTTTTTCTCCCAGTCTCACTGCAAATTATCTTACTTCAATGGTTCCTATATTCAATATTTCCATACTCTTCCGTGATATATTGAAGGGAGATTTTAACCCGGGTTATACCCTGGTGACATTTCTCACCACTTTTTTATATATTTCTATGATTTTATGGGTGGCTCTGAAACTATTTGAACAGGAAGATATACTTTTCAGGGAAACTGTTGATGTTTCTATGCCGGAATTCTTATCTAAAAAGAAGATTTCTCGTAAAGGAAGGTTTCCTTCATCTTATGAGGTCTTTGTTCTTATATGTATAAGTTTTATACTCTTCTTTTTTGTGGGCACAAGGTTGCAGTTTATGGGCTTTATAGGTGGCGTATATGCCTCTCAATTACTTTTAATCTTTACACCTGCCATATTATTTTTATATCTATGGAATTATGATATAAGAGAAATTCTGAGAATAAGAGGTTTTTCCATAGCTACCCTGGGTATTATCATATTTCTGGCCCTGTCGGGAATGATTTTTACTCTCCAGATTACAGCTTTTCAAAATGTCCTGTTCCCTTTTCCATCGGCAGAAAATATTCTTGGAAAGTTAGTTGGAATATTAAAAGAAAGAAATGGGATAATAGATTTTCTTATTAAATTTACTATGATAGCTTTACTTCCTCCAATCTGTGAAGAAATTCTCTTTCGGGGAGTTCTTCAGTCAACCCTGGAAAAATATCAGAAAAAAGGCCATGCTATAGTTATTACAGCAGTAATTTTCGGAATTTTTCATATGAATCCTTACAGGTTTATTCCAACTATGATTATAGGTCTTTATCTGGGGTACCTTGCATATAAAACCAGGAGTATTTTCCCCGGTATGATAGTTCATGCCATTAATAACGGTCTTATATATCTGGTTGTTTATTTTTCCCTTGAAACTAACCCTCATATGAAGTGGATTGTGGAAGAAGGTGCTTTTTTACCCTGGTATGTTTTTGTTCCGGGTATCCTGGTATTTTTCTTTTCTATTTATCTTTTGAAAAGATTTTATAAGGATAATACTGTTATTTCGTAATGTTTTTATATAATTTTTGGTTTCTGTACTTGCAGGATTTAAATCCAGTGCTTTCCTAAAATAAATGAGACTCTCGTTAAACTCATTTTTATTATAATATAAAAGACCAAGGTTATAATAAGCTTCAAAAAAACAGGGATTTTTTTCTAATATATCTTTGAGTATTTTTTCTCCTTTCTCGATTTCTCCATTATTTATATAATTCAGAGCTAAATTATTGGCTTCTATAGTTTCTTTAATTATATTACTTAAATTTTTATCTGAGTAACTATCATTTTCTCTAAGAAAGTTTTCCAGATAAACTATATAAAGAAGTTCTTTAATGTCTTTACAATCAGGATTTAACATTAAAGAACGTTTATAGTAAATAATAGCTCTGGAGACAAATCCTTTTTCATGGTATATCATTCCGAGATAACCATAAAATTTTTTAGGGTTAAAGTCACATTTCCATGCATTCCTGTATCCAGTTATTGCTTCCTTACTTTTTCCCATATTATAATAAACTATGGCAATAGATCTGTGTAATTCTGAAGAATCTGGTTTTAATTTAATAGCTTCCTTATAATTTTTTAATGCTTCCTCATAGTTATCTTTGAGAAATTCAATATTAGCAATACTGGTGTAAGTCTCAACACTGGCTTTTAGCTTTAATAGTCTTTTATAGTACAGGAGAGAATCGTCAAAAAGATTCATATTAAAATAACTGATTGCTAAATTTCTAATAATATAGGGACTGTGAGGAGCTTTTTTTACAGTATATTTCCATAAAGAAATATCATCTTTCCATATTTCCACCATACTGACTGTAATAAGGGAATAAAAGAGAATAAGTAAAATTATAATAATAGTTGTAATTTGTTTGCACACTGGTTTTTTCAGGTAATCTAAAAGTTTTTCGAAAATCAGTGCTATAAAGAGACAAAAGCCGAAAGAAGGCGCGTAAAGATACCTGTCTGCCATTGTCCAGTTAAAGGGTATCACAATATGAGAATAGGGGAGTAAAGAGATAAAAAACCATCCCCAGCAAAATAGATATATTCTGGATTTAGATAATAGTATGATTATGCCGATTAATGACAAAATAGAGATTGTGAGATATATAGCAGAATGAGTATATAATTCCTCAATGGGATAGAAAGGGCTTAAATTTATGGGAATAAAAATATTGAATATATATTTGCCAAAGATATTATTAATTATCAAAGGTGTAATAACATTGTTTTCGTGAATCCGTCTTCCTGTTATTCCAACTATGAGTCCTAAATAAGTATTGAGAAGGCTAATAAAAAAGAATGGAAGAGAAGAAAGAAATATAAATTTCATTTTTTCTCTTTTAAAGCAATATCCGTACAATAATAACAATACAGGTAAGTAGACTACAGGAAAGAAAAATGTGCCTACCAGATAACAGATTAAAGACAGCCATAGATAAGTGAATTTATTTTTTTTATCTGTGAATTTCATATAGAGATAAAAAGAGATATACATTAACAGGTTTGCAGGAACATAAAAAGCTCCTATGATCCAGGCAACTGTTTCTACATGAATTGGATGAACAGCAAAGAATAGAGTACCCAGGAATGCCAGATTTTCTCTGTTAAAGAGTTTTAACAAAATGATATAAATTATTATTATCTGTAATAAGTACAATATAAAATAACATACATGATATCCTGAAGGGTTTATCTTCCAGAGGTAATAATTAAAAGCTATAAAAATATAAGATAAAGGCACATAGGTATGAGGATCTACTTTTCCCGGTGTAAAACAGTTTTTTATGGTTTCCCAGGAAAAAACCTGTATGTCCCTGTTTTCCAATATGACAAAATGATCATCCCAGACAAAACCACTTCGAAATATTCCAGAATAAATTATTATTGTTATAATTATTATAAATATTAATTTCTTATAAGCAAACATTCTATTTTTCTTTCTATTTTTTTATAGAGTAAATCCGGATTTAATTTTATCTTTATTTCCTGTGAATGTCAAACTGTCAACAGGCCGTATGATTACTCTACTTAAAGATTGACGAAAGGTAAAATTTACTTTATACTTGTAATGTTAATCTCTATCGTCTAAATATTAAGCTTCTTTATTATTAATTTCTGAAAGGGACTATGGAACTGACTATTTCAATTGTAATTCCAGTTTATAATGGCGCAAAGACAATCGGTCATCTGACAGAAAAGTTAGTAGAACTGCTTGGCAACAGAAAACTTCAGATAGTTCTGGTTAATGATGGCAGTAAAGATAAGAGTCATGAAATATGTCGTGATATGGCATTAAAATATGCTTCTATAATCACTTATATCAATCTTTCTAAAAATTTCGGTGAGCATAATGCAGTTATGGCGGGTCTGAACTATGTAAAAGGTGATTATGTTGTTATAATGGATGATGATTTTCAGAATCTTCCGGAAGAGGTTTCTATGCTTTTTGATGAAGCCATTAATAAAAAATACGATATTCTTTATACTTTTTATAGAAAGAAAGAACATGATTGGTTTAGAAATCTGGGTAGTTATTTTAATAACTGGGTTGCAAATTTTATGCTGGATAAACCGAAAGACCTCTACTTATCAAGCTTTAAATGTCTCAGTCGTTTTGTTGTGAAGGAAATTATTAAATACAAAGGTCCCTTTCCATATATTGATGGTCTGGCCCTGAGATGCACAAGGAATATTGGGAAAATAGAAGTTCATCACGAAAAAAGAAAAGAAGGCCAGTCAGGATATACTCTCAGGAAATTGATTAACCTCTGGCTTAATATGTTTGTTAATTTCTCTATAATACCTCTGAGGCTTAGTTCCTGGCTTGGTATTTTATTCAGCATTCTCGGAGGAATATTGAGTATTCTGGTGGTTATAGAGAAAGTATTAAAACCCCATGAGGCTATTGGATGGCCTTCTTTGATTATTGCAATTATGATTTTTTCAGGTGTACAGCTTCTTATACTCGGTCTTCTTGGGGAGTACCTTGGGCGCCTTTTCCTGAGTGATAATCAAACACCTCAATTTCTGGTTTATGAAGTTTTTAATGATACAGATAATTAAGAAGGGATAATGAATATGGAAAAAACAGAATATGAGGTTATGTTTAATATAGAAGAAGATTACTGGTGGTATAAAGGTCTCAGAGATCTTACCCTGTTCTATATTAATAGTGTTGCAGGGGATAATATAAAGATACTGGATGGGGGTTGCGGAACAGGAAAATTTCTTGAATTGTGTAAGGCTTACAGGGCTTTTGGTTTCGATATTTCCGAGGAAACTTTGAAATTTTTAAGGTTGAGAAAATTAAATAATATAGTTCTGGCTTCAATCTGTGATATTCCGTTTAAAGATAAATCTTTCAATATAGCAGTTTCTATGGATGTTCTATATCATATGTCTGTCAGAGATGATAGAAAGGCATTAAAGGAGATGTACAGGATAATAGATAATAGAGGTATTTTATTGTTAAATTTACCGGCCTATGATTTTATCCGGAGCAGTCATGATAAAGCAGTTCATACCAGACACAGATATACTTTAAGAGAAGTAAAGGAAAATGTAGAACATGCGGGTTTTATAATAGAAAGGATTACCTATCGTAATACAATACTTTTTCCTCTGGCAGTAAGCATGAGATTTATGGAAAATTTATTTCCGGGGAAGAAAAAAACATCAGATCTAAAGAAATTGCCGGGATTCTTTAATAATTTATTTACCTCTATAATTTTTCTGGAGAACAGACTCATTAGATGCGGAATTTCTTTTCCTTTTGGTCTGTCTGTATACTGTGTAGCCAGTAAGAAATAGACAGATTGGTTACTGAATATATTTATTAATATTTATCCTGTAATAATCCAGAGTCTTTTTCAGTGCTTCTTCTAAAGAAATTTTCGGTTTCCACCCCAGGAGAGCATTAATTAAGCCGTAATCTCCGTAATAATCTCCTATATCAATAACTTTTCTGTCCCCAGGAAATTCTTTAACAATATATGTGCCTTCTTTATTGACTTTTATCAGAAGATCAGCCAGTTCTTTTAAACTGACGACACAATCTCCTCCGAGATTAAAAATTTTTCCATAAGCCCTTTCATTTGAAGCAGAGATAAGACAGGCTTCTACTACATCATCTACATAGGAGAAGTCACGCAACTGGGAACCATTCCATACTTCAAAGGGCCTCCCTTCTATAACAGCACGAATCCATATACCGAGAAAGGTCTGACGGGTATCTTTTATTCTCATACCGGGGCCTATAGTATTTGTCAATCTCAGGACACAGGTAGGAATACCATATATCTCTCTATAGAGAAGATGATACGTTTCTCCGCTTAATTTATTTATCCCGTTTACGTCTACAGGTGCCAGAGGATGTTTTTCATCTACAGGAAGATAGCGGGGTTTTCCATAAATTTGTCTGGTACTGGCAAAAATAATTTTTACATTGGGATTATTTTTGCGGCATGCTTCCAGAATAAAGAGCTGGGCTTTAGTATTGATTTCCAGATCTGTATAGGGATCTTTCATTGAATCCATATGGCTGGTCTGGCCTGCCAGATTAAATAGAAAATCCTTTTCTTTCACCAGATACTTCATGCTATGTTCATCTCTTATATCAGAGATATTTATCTTTACCTTATCTTCAATTCCGGAAATATTGAATAAATTACCACCGTATTCCGGAATAAGACTGTCTATCAGAGTAACATTAGCACCCAGTGCCACGAGTCGTCGGGCAAGATTTGAACCTATAAAACCAAGCCCTCCGGTAATAAGAACCTTTTTGTCTTTAAAAAGTGATAAATCCATATTATTTTCTTCTTTCTATATTTATTTTATCAGTAACATCCATAAATTTATAGGGGTGTTTTTCTGTAGACAAATAGCTTTTATCTTTTAATATCGGTAGATTCGTATTAAAGTAATAATTAAATATAACCCTGAAACTATTCACAGGTGTTATATCTCTGTAAAGCTTTTCCCTGCCATTTCCGGGTAAATAATAGGCATTTAATATCGAGAGCATTTGTTTGGGATTTATATGTTCAATATCATCTAAATTTACAAAAGCCGTTCCGTGGTCACCCTGAAGAATAATTACTGGCGGAACAGACGAGTTGGAAATTATTTTATCTATTGTTTCTTTGACTTTTTTATTAACAAAATGAAGTTGTTTTCTATAGCCCTCTTTATAATATGTTTCTTTAGAAGTAATCTGTCTTTCAGTAAAAAAAGATGTTTTCTCTCCATTTTCTCCAAATATAAAGGGTGTATGAGGTCCTTGTAAATGAACAAAAATAAAGATAGGAGATTTCATTTTTGTTGTTTCAGGAAGAAGTTCAAGGGTATGTAGAAATTGATATCTGTATACATCATATGGAGATATTATATCACCTAATATATCCGGCAGAGGTGTGGTCATAATCAGTATAAACTGAAATTCAGTTACGGGCCGGCTATTAATATAAAGATCAGCATTCCAGATTTCTGTCTCATTATATCCTGTAGAAAAAGCTACAAAGGTATAATCATATTGTTTTAAAAAGCTGACTACTCTATTATACTGAATCATTCTTATCAGTTCTGAGCGGTCCGTGGATTCATCACCTATTAACTTTACTGTATTATCCAGATAATTAGTGTTTAAAGAAGATGCAACAGATAAAAAGGTCTGACAGTAATTTGACCTACTTTTATCAGCTATATAAAACCCTTTTTCTTTCAAATAATTAAGAAAATCACTGTTATCATACTTATATACTTCTTTAAGTACATCGTCTCTTACATATGAATCCAGAATTATATAATATATATTTGGCAAATTATCAGTTTTTAATCTCTCTACCTGTTTGATAGTATCTTCTGTCCTTTCAGAAAGGCCAAGATTGTAGAGATACATATTAGTAAGAGGAATTATAATATTAAATAGAGAAATTGATACCAGAATGACTCCTATGCAATTTAATATCCTCGTAAAATTATGAAATTCCCTACATTTTGTTATTAAGAAGTAAGAAATAAAGATAAATATAAGTAACCATATAATCAAAAGATATCTGGGTTCTTTAATTTTAATACCTGAATAATACAGTAGATCGTAAGCACGTCCATAGGTAAAAAATAAAATCAGAAAAAGAGAAGCCAGTAAACCTGCTTTTTGTATATTTTTAACTATAAGTCCTGCTAATAACCATATTATAACTGTAAATAAGATTGTAATTATTATAGATATGAACATCTGTTTTACAGGTGTTTTATCTATATTGTATGAATAAAGAAAAAGTACAGGATATAAAGCAAATAAAACTGGATGAATTACAGGAGTTTTACCCACTTTATTTCCCTCCAATGCTAATGAATGCAATATTTACTGTGCCAGAAAACTTAGTCCCCTTGTGGCGGGATAGTTGACTATATAAAGTATTTTTTAACTTTAGAAACTATACAATAATTGGATTATTATGTCAATAGAATCAAAAGGCTTAACAACTTTCTGTACAATACTGACCTGAGCATGGGCAATGCATATTTTAAAATTTTGTAAACCAGATGAGATAAGGCTTTCTTACGTTTCACCTCAGTATATTGGCGATTAGTTATTAGTTATTATAATAAACCAAAAACTAAAAACCTGAATTAAATTCTAATAAGTTATGAAATATATTATTACCGCTCCAGATAAAAAAGTATCCAAAAAATATATATACCTGTCCCTGGCCGGGCTCTGGAGCAAAAGATATGCCGTCAAAGGAGAAAGTTATAACTTAAATAAATGCAAAACTGTATATTCTGTAATAACAGATTTCATTGTAACAGGATCATAGATTTTGCGTAAGAGCCCGGACAGGGACAGGCCTGTGAGATGGATACTAACTTGCCTGTTGCCGTATTATAATGAATAATGCCTGATGTAATATGGGTATGTAATTCGTTTTTTATATGGTATAATATAGTTATGAACGTTGAGTTTTTAGTAAAAAATATCCCTTAAGACTCAAATTATAAGTAAAGATGTATATAAAAATGGCATGGTACGACAATTTTTTTGACGAAAATTATATAAAAACCTGTGCTCATCTCGACCGGGAAAGAACCGCCAGAGATGTAAATTTTATATTAAAGGTTCTTGAGATTTCTCATAATGACCTCATACTGGATATACCCTGTGGCTTTGGCCGTCATTGTATTGAACTTACAAAGAGGGGTTATAAAGTTGCAGGTATGGAATACAATATGTGTCAGATTGATGAAGCAAAAAGACTACGGCGTATTTCTATAATTGGTAGGGAAATTGTAAATTAATTTATAAAAGGTGATAAAGAAATGAAGGGAAATCAGATAGATCTTCACGAGGATATTACAAAAAAACCAAATTCCTTAATCTTAATATCAATGTTAAATTTCGTACTGGGAGGACTTCTTTGTATTCCCTGTGCTTTATGGATATTTGTGGCAATTTACGGTATATTTCTCTCTGGCGATCCTCTTGGAGAAAAAGTAGCAGGTCTCCTTGGATGTTACTGTCTTATCTTACCTTCCTTACTGGCAACTACTCTTTTTATAGCCTCCGGTATAGGTGTATTTAAACTTAAATCCTGGGGTTATTATACTCAGATAGCAACTGCTATAGTTTCTATTTTATCTATTATCGGTATCCCTTATGGAATTCCGGTTCTTATGATTTTTATGAGACCTGAAATTAAGCGATTTTTTTCTGAAAATAACTGTGCCAGAAGGAAGGCTCTTCCTTATATTGAATAGGAGAGAGCCTTCCTCGCCCCTGAAAGGCCTATCCTTCTAAAAGCTTTAAATATTCCGGTACTTTTGCTGCATCCTTAAGGAAATTCTTTTGCCCTTCATCTGTCTTTGGATGGAGACTTAATTTTTTCAATACATTAAACGGTACTGTCACTATATCTGCCCCTATGAGAGCAGCCTGAAGGACATGAACGGGATGGCGTATTGAAGCAGCAATAATTTCTGTCTCAAAGTCATAATTGTCATAGACTTCAACTATTTCTTCTATAAGAAGCATTCCATCCTGGTTTATATCATCAAGTCTTCCCACAAAAGGACTGATAAAGTATGCTCCTGCCTTTGCAGCAAGAAGAGCCTGGGAAGTAGTAAAACATAGTGTTACATTACAGTTAATATTCGCCTTTTTAAGTTCCTTTACAGCTTTCAGGCCTTCTATAATAAGAGGAATTTTTACTATTACATTATCACCGAATTTAGCCAGTATTTTTCCCTGTTTTACCATAGTCTCTGCATCATTTGCAGTTGTTTCAAGACTTACAGGGCCGTGGACTTCTTTTACAAGCTGCTGGAGATATTCCCTCATTTCTATTTTTCCCCCCTCCTCTGCTACGGCTTTAGCAAGCAGTGAGGGATTGGTGGTTACTCCATCGATAAGTCCCATAGTGTTTGCTTCCCTTATTTCTTTTATATCAGCACTGTCAAGAAAAATTTTCATAAATTTACTCCTTTATTCTAATTTTTTTAGTATTTCTTTATATTCATTTTCATCTTTATCAAGCTCTGAGAGAACTTCACAGATTTTATTTTTAGAGTCAAGAGCTAATTCAAGTCCTTCCTGAATATGTTCGGGCTCTTTATCTTTGATATATAGTTTTAATTTTTCAAAGGCTTCATCATAGGCATAAAGTGCATCTATACATGTATCCATAATCTCTTCTGCTTTATCAGTTTTTTCCGTCCGATAAAAATTTTTAATATTATTCTTAAGTCCTTCCGGCATTTCAATTTCCATTGTTATATTGTAATGAAGTTCTTCTATAACTTCTTTGTATTGTTTTACACTTATAGTGCCTTCAAGCATATTTTCGCATGTTTCCATAAGTAATTGGAATTTTGGTGAAAACCATCCATAATCTACTACTTTTTTATAAATAGCTTTATCCAGGATATCGATTTTTTCCGGTGGTTTTTCCTGGAATATCTGTGGTAGATTGGCATTACAAAATTCACAGTATTTTGCCTGAATTGGATTAATCCAGCTACAGTTAAAGCATATTTTAGTTTCCTGGTCCATAATATATTCTCTCTTTATAGATAAATTATTTGTAAGTAACATTAAGCCTTCAGCTTTACACACTTAAATGAAAACTGAAAGCCTGTTATATATAAAACCTTTAATGGATTACATATTTTATTTTTTGTATCTGTTGTTAATATAACTTAAATAGTATCTGCCAGAAAAGGGTAACTATATTAGTTTTGCTGCTCCGCCTTTTGATTTTTTCTTTGACTCTTTAGCTCCGCCTTTGTCGTCTTCTCCGCCTCCTTCTTCTTCCATAATATTAGCACTCTCTACTCCCTTTATCTCCGGCTTCAAATCTTCATAGCTTAATCCACCTTTTTCTTTACTTTCTTTTCCTCCTCCGGCTTCTTTTTTTTCTTTTTGCTGATTAGATTTCTGATTTTTTTCAGATTTTTTTGCCTTACTTGCACCTTTAGATGCACCGGTTTTGCTGATCTTACTCATGATAATACCTCCTTTTGATTTATAATTCTATTATATATATTAAATAGCCTGATTGTCCAGAGTTTTTTGAAAATTTTTTAATTAAAATTTAATCCATTAAGAATCATATTTTAAAGGAAAAACTGGCATAACTCCACCACCGGCAGATACATTAATAACATCCTTTTCAGATACTCTTCCAAGGGTTCCTACATATTTTCCTCCGAAAACATAAGGAGAGAGGTTAAAATATTTCTTTTCCAGGACAATTTTATTATTTTTGATGACAGGTATCTCCATCTCAGGGACTTCTATATATTCCTGAACTGTCCAGTCAGAAGATCCCAGATTGTCTTCGACACAGTCTGCCCATTCTGACTTTCCTGTTGATTTACCTAACATAACATTATATCCACCGGCACCCCATGAGGGTTTTAATGTAAGCTCATCTTTATGCTTCAGGATGTAACTTTTCAGACTAATTTCTTCTCCTTCTTTAGAGAGGGTTACAGTTTCATCCAGTTTTCTCGTCCAGGGTATATGGGCTTTTATACATATCACTTCTTCCTCTGTAAAATAATGATGATTGAAGTGATTTGATAAAAAAGAAAGGATTGATTTTTCCGATCCCAGTAAGGCCCTGAAGGAATTAACCATACAGGCTCCTTTATGGAGAATAGATTTTTTAAAATCCTTCATTTCTCTGGGAAATCTGAGATAAAGGTGGGCTTTAAGGGATCTTATAAGGAGATTAAATTTTATACCATTTGAATAGAGTCTTTTGTCCCGGAATTCTAAATCCCTGGGGTCCACTATATTGGCTTCCACACCATTTTCTATAAAAAAGTCTCTTACTATCTCATCGTCCTGTTTCATAGTTATTTCTCTGAAAGTAACAAAGCCACATCGGGGTTTTTCTCCTTCTTCTGCAAATTCATTAAAACAGTTCATTGCTGCATTAAAAAGTCCTTTTGTTATCTTTCTCTCTTCCCGTATACTGTAGTCTGCTATAATATCCCTGTAAAAGGATTGCTGTGAAAAGACTTCTTCATACATATCAACCCATCCTTTTCCTCCGGGATTATCTGTGTTAAATTCAATATATTTCAGAGTCTTCCCATCGAACAACATATCCAATCTGTTCAGGATGGTGGCTTTCTCGTATCCGGGATGAGCATGGACAAGTTCCTGTGGTACTTCATGATAGGGAAAATAATCTCTTATATGTTCATGGGAAAAATATAAACCTACAACCTTATCTATGACAGAATCAAAGAGTTCTGAGGTTTTTTCTATAAGATCAAGGGATTCTTTTTTAAGGAATAAAGGAACAAGGGTTGTCTGAAAGGGTGTATCTCCAAAGACACATCTTTTTTTAATCAATTGTTCCGTGGAACGTTGCCGCTCTTTTATTACTTCATCGGGATTATTCTGCATCCATTCAATTAATTCTTTAAATGTTGATTCCAATTCAAAAACCTTTTTCATGAGATAAACCTCCAATCTAATTTTTAAATTTTAATCCTTCAGAAGGACTATACCGGGGATAATTGCCTTCATCAACCTTACCTGTCTTAAAATGAATATTTGTCTCTCCACATTGAAGTGTGAAATTTGCAGGGTTATCAGATTTTTCATATATATAAAGCTTTTTTTCGCATGCAGGACATACTGGTATGACCTCTAAATAACTCTTATCAAGGCCAGTGAGATATTCCAGAGTAGGTGGATACAGCCCTTTATTATCATTACAATAGAGTTCAATGGCAGTAGCTATATTAGACAGATTTCTCCCGCAGGCAGCTAATTGCAGGTTTAATTCACGATATGTTAAGATTTTGTTTATATGAGTATTCTCTTTAGCTCCCATAGATTTAAGAAATTCTACAAATTTTTTCTTTTTATTCCAGATAGCTAAATTTAAAGGGGTAGCTCCGAAATTATTTTTAGCATTTATATCTGCTCCTTCAGTTATTAACATATGAGCCAGTAATTTGTAAGAACCATTCCATGATAGCCAGTGAAAAGGTGTTTCTCCGTCAATATCTTTAGCATTTATATTTGCTCCTTCTGAGAGTAATAATTCAGCTATTCTTATTTTCTTATCTTCTATGACGGGTAATATATTAAATGTGACTACTGCGTGTAAAGGTGTCACACTGTAAGTAGTTTTCGTATTTACGTCGGCACCTTTAGAGATAAGTAAATTGACTACTTCCATACGACCTTCCCAGACAGGCCAGATTAAAGGAGTATAACCTTCTTGATTTTTAGCATTTACATTGGATCCTTTTGAAATAAGATAATTTATTACTTCTAAGTCACCGGCCATAGCTGCTTTATGTAAAGGAGTGTCTCCTTCATGATCTCTTGCATTTATATCAGATCCTGCGGATATAAGTAAAACAACAGATTCCTGAGATCCACCTCTGGCAGATTCATGGAGAGGAGTTTTTCCCTCATTATCTTTAGACTTTATATCAGCTCCACTGGAGATAAGAAACTGAAGGATTTCCCAGGAACCTTTCCTTGCTGCTTCATGCAGGAGAGTCCGCCCACCACTATCTTTAGAATTTATAAGGTGAGGCTTCTCTTTTAATAGTTCTTTTACCTTTTCTATATCACGATTGTATATAGCCTGATAAATTTCATCGCTCTGAGCCAGTACTGTGCCTGTAGAGAATATTGTTATAGTTAACAAAAGAGACACTATTATTTTTGCTGGTTTATTCATAATTTTTATGGTAAGCAGAGGGTGTGAAACGTGAGACGTGAGACGATTAGTTGCAATTGTATATTCGTGATAAATTAATCGTATTACCCATCACGCATCACCCATCACCCATTACCCATTACTTATCTTTCTCCTTCCTTCATGTTTTATTATTAGAACTTTCTATATCTTTCCCTGTATCTGTGCTTTATAATGCTGTCCCGGTAGAAAATATCTTTCCCCTGCTTCCCTTATCTGTTCTGTAGTAACTTTCTGTATTTCTTCCGTATAATTCAGAACATAAGTTTTGTCCATCTCTGTCGCTTCTGCTCCTGCCAGAGCAAGGGTTCTTGCAGCAGTTGTTCTCTCTGCAAAGAGATGGTTTCCTATGATATAGTTTTTGCCATAGGTTAATTCTTCCTTTCCCGGGGATTCTTCATAAAGTTTTCTGAATTCTTTTAAAAGAAGCTCTTCAGTAAGGGATGCCGTATCGGGAGATGTCCCTGTAAAAGAAAGAAAGGACCCTCCTTTACCCAGAGGGAGATGATATGTATGAATTACATAGGCAAGGCCTCTCTTACCTCTTATTTCATTCCAGAAACGTCCTCCATCTCCTGTAGTAAGCCCTCTCATAACTTCAAATACCGGGTAATCTTTATGAGATGCCGGGACGGTGGGATAGCCTATGGCAATACACGTCTGATTTCTTTTTTTCAAGACAACAGTTTCTATGGGATTGGAGACAGGTTTAATAATATAATCAGGTATTATTGACTTTGTACCTGCTTTCAGATTTTCGAGGACCTTTAATTCCTTTAGAATTTTATCTTCTGTGAGATCTCCTCCGA
>JAKJGF010000262.1 GCA_022704525.1 Bacillota bacterium
AGATTAGAAGAGGAACCTAACAATACTAAAAAAGAGTCCAATACTATCAATTCTGGTGATACCATATCAGGTCATACCGGTATGGAAACCTCTTATGGACTTATGGGAGATATAGATATTTTCTGTCTCACTGTAAAATACCCGGGGAAACTTACTATTTACGCAACTGTAGAGAAAAAGTTTGGTTCTTCTTCCGGCAATCCGTCGATAAAAATAGATATTTTAAATCCTGATGTGGTAAAAGCAGGTGAGTGGAAAGATCCTGTTACGGGAAAAAAGGCATCACCTGTTTATAATTCCGACAAAACTATCAAAAGAATCATAGCTATAAGAAAACCCGGAAAGATTTATTTAAAGGTTGACCGTTATGAGGTTGATGCTTATTATACCTTTAAAGTTTTCTATGAAGATATGGGAAAACCTGAATCAAAGCCACTGCCTTCAGCAATTCAGGAAATCGAACCAAATGATAGAATAAATCAGGCAATGTCTCTTCCTTTGAGACAACCGGTAACAGGCCATACAGGTAATATGGGTAAATATGGTCTTGAAGGAAACAGCGATTATTATGCAGTGGAGATTCCTTACCCTGGTAAAGTGACAGTTTTTTTAACAATTGAAGGTATTTACGGACAGGAAGAAAAGGGAGAACCTTCTATAAAAATATCTATTGTTAATGAAAAAGAAATGGTCAGTGGTTCCTGGAAGGACCCCTATACAGGAGAAGATGTATCTTCCATATTTTATAAAGGTAATAAAGGAAAAAGTATTTTTGTAAAATCTTCGGGAAAACTTTTTCTTCGTCTGGATCGTTATGAAGCAAATGCAAAATATACGTTAATAGTTATATTTTATGAGTTTAATGAATATCAATAGATTTTTCATTTTTTTAATATTACTTATAATATTTTCTCCCTCTTATGCTGCCGGGACAGAGGCAGTCAGTATGGCTCAATCTCACGTTAAAGAGGCTAAATCTCTTATACAGAAAGGCTTATTTGATAATGCCATAGATGAACTGGAGAGGGCTATCAAGTTATATCCTGATTTTGCAGAAGCTTATTTTTTGCTTGGTAATGTATATTTTAAACGTTCTGAACTGGAACTTGCCAGAAACTCATATTTAAGTGCTCTTAAAATAGATCCTTTCAATGGTGATATTTACTATAATCTTGGAGAAACCTATTTTAAGCTGGGAAAGAGTAAAGATGCAATAGAACTTTATTCCAGAGCTATTCAATTAGACGAGAATGATGGTTTTTTATATAACAGTCTTGCCAGAGCATATGAGAGCATAGATGATAAAGACAGAGCTCTTGAAAATTACAGAAAAGCTGTTAAGTATGAGCCCGGAGTGGCACTTTTTAGAGATAATCTGGGAAGTTTATTATTTGCTTTAGATCGCCCAAAAGAAGCTTCTCTTGAGTTTGAACGTGCCATAAATATAGATCCCAATAATGATATCTATTATGATCATCTTGGAATTGCTTACAGTGCTTCAGGAGAAGCAATTAAAGCTATAGAAGCTCATAAAGGTGCTATAAATCTTAATTCTGGAGTGGCAGATTATTATAATAACCTGGGTATTGCTTATTTTGCATCAGGCAAACCGGAGCTTGCAATTGAACAGTTTGAGAAGGCTCTTTCCATAGAGAAAACCTCTTTAATATTATATAATATGGGACGGGCCTATTATGCTCTTGGGAGATTTAAAGAGGCTTTAGAGGTACTTGAAATTGCTACTCTACCTGATGAACCTTCCTGGGAAGATTATCTTAACCTGGGGATAAGTCTTCATCAGGATGACATGCCAGAACTTGCAATAAGTGAATATGAAAAGGTTTTAAAGATTGATCCTGATAATCTTCAGGCTTTCAATAATCTTGCTCTTGCATACTGTGATACAGGTAATTTTCAGGAAGGAGAGAAATTATATCGTCAGGCTCTGGACAGGAATATAAAAGCATCTTTTTATTATTATAATCTTGGAGAAATAGTTCTTTATAAGAAGAGTTATGAAAAAGCTCTACCTTATTTTTTAAAGGCTTCCGATATGGAACCTGATAATCCTGTTTATTTGCTTCAACTCGGTTCTATATATCTTAACCTGGGAAAATATGAGGAGTCTCTTCTGATGTTTGAAAAAACTCTTAAAATAGCTCCTGACCTTGTGGATGGACTTCTTGGTAAAGGCGCATCTCTGGGTATGTTAAATAAATACGAGGAAGGAATCTCATGTCTTTTAAAGGCTATTGTATATGAACCTGATAATTTTTTAGCCCGTTACATATGTGCCCAACTTTACTTTCGCAAGGGCGATATGAATAAAGCTATAAACGAATTTAAAGAGACTCTTCGAATAAATCCTGACAGTGCTATATGTTATTTTTATCTCGGGCAGGCCTATACATTTTCGCATCTCTGGGGAGAATCTGAAAGTGCTTATAAAAAAGCATTAATACTGGAACCAGATAATATTAATATTCTTCTGGGACTTGGTTCTATGTACAGGGTACAGGGAAAATATGACCTGGCTCTGGATATCTATAAAGAATCTCTTAAGTCTGGTCCTGATTATACTGTATATATGGAAATGGGTCAGTTTTTTCTGGAGGTAAATGATCTTAATAGTGCAGAAATGTATTATAAAAAGGTTCTGGACATAAACCCTCCAGAACCTAAAGCCTTTTCACAGCTAGGGAAGATATGTCTTTCCCGTGGAAATACAAAAGATGCTATTTCATATTTTCAGAAAGCAATTTCTTTTGACTCGACAAATCCTGATTTTCATTATAATCTGGCTTACACTTATAATCTTTCAGGTAATTCTTCCAGAGCTATAGAAGAATATCTTCAGGTAATAACACTGGAACCTTTATATCTGGCAGCTTATAATAATCTTGGTAATATATATAATGCCCTTGGCCTTTATGATAACGCTATAGATCAATATAAAAAGCTTTTACGAATAGATGCATCAAATTATCTGGCTTTTCTTAATCTGGGTATTTCTCTTTTTAATATGGGTATGTTAGATGATGCTATAAAATCTTTTAATAAAGGATTAGAGTTAAGACCGGATCTCCTTTCTTTTTATTTTAATCTGGGTAAAGTTTACCAGGCCAGAGGTGAATGGGATAAAGCTATTGAGTATTACAGGAAAGGTATCAGTATAAGCCCTGAGACAGAGTTATTATATTATTATACAGGAGTCTGTCTTTACATGGCGGGAAAAAAGGATGAAGCTATAAAGAATTTTACTAAAATCTCATTAAATACTGATATACCGGAAGGCTATTCTTCAAAGGCCTTTCTTTCTCTTATGTCAGGAGATTTAAAGTCAGCTTTCGATTCTGCTTCCAGAACAATTGATAAAGAAAAGGGGTTTTCAGATGGGTATTTTTTACTTGGTATGATTTTTGAGTCCCGTGGAGAACCTGCTATAGCTATAAAGAATTATAAAATAGCCCTTGAACTGGATAAATATAATTATAAGGCACGAAAATATCTGGAGAAACTGGAAAAGGGTAAATAATTTTTGACTGAAGGTTTCCTCTGTACTATTTAAAGAAGGAAATTTATTTAAATAGATAGAATAATTTATATGTATAGGAATTTTCATTATTGTTAAATTATTAATTTTAGTAGCAATAGACTTATTGTGTTTAAAGCAATCAGCAATCAGCTTAAGAAAAAGCTGAAAGCTAATAATAATTTAATCGAAATTTTAAGCAGGATAATAATATGTCTCAAAAAAAGATTTTATTAGTAGATGATGAACCTAATATTATAAAATCTTTGAATTATGTTTTACAAAAGAAAGGTTTTGCTGTTCTCTGTGCAAGTAATGGGGAAGAAGCAATAGATAGAATCAGGTCTTTTAAACCGGACATTGTTCTTCTTGATATTATGATGCCTAAAAAAAATGGATATGATGTCTGTGAGGAAATACGTAAGGAAGACAATTTTAAGAATCTATATATTATTATGCTTACTGCCAGGGGACAGAGTATTGATAAAGAAAAAGGCCTTCATGCCGGAGCAAACGAATATATGACAAAACCTTTTAGTCCGGGACAAATACTTCAGAAAATTGAAGATATTTTACAGAAATAGGATAAGTAAGATCTTATGAAACACAGCAGAACACAAAAATTAGATATATTTCGACCTATTTCTCATTTGAGGATATATATAATATGTTTTTTCATAACAGTTATAGCAGTATCTATAGTGGTTGACTTTCCGTACTATATAAAGGCTTTGATTGTTTCTTTGAGTATTATTTGCATTTTATTAGTTACCTATCTTTTAACTTCTACTGCTCATACTATCAGTGTAAAAATAAGACAGATCTATGAAAATAAGCTGGAAGAAATGCAAACACAATTAGAAGATAATATGGAAAAGCTTGCCAGAGAGAAAGAAAAAATAGAATTTACTTATAAGGATATGGAGGAAAATGCAAAGGTTCTTATAAAAACTGATTTTGAACTAACGAGAACAAATCAACTTCTGGAAGAGAAGGTTAAGGGTCTTGTCATGCTGCAGGAGATAGGAACTCTTATAAGCTCTGCCCGGACTTTACAGGAGGTATTGAAATCTATAAGTGAGTCTATCGTGAACCGACTTGGTTATAATCGGAGTCTTATTATTTTAATGAAAAGTGGTGAAAAGGATTTTTTTATTCATCGCGGTGTGGGATTCAGTTTGAAAAATCTTAATAAGTTTGAAAAAGTCATTGAAAGTGGTCTTTTACCGTATTCAGTAGTTAAAAAAGAACCTATTGTTGTAAATAATCTGGCCGATGTACCTTCTGAATTTCATTCCTATATAAAAGCACTGGACGTTAAAGATTTTATAGAAATACCTCTTATGGTAAAGGGTGAGGTTATAGGTTCTCTAATTGCCGGCAAAGACAATTACTATGATGAACCTCTTTCTGAAAAAGATATAGAAATGCTTTCTATTCTGACCGTTCAGGCTGCTGCTGCTATAGAAACTGTTAGATCTACAGAGGCTATTATACAGGCAAAAAATCAGATTGAAGCTATTATAAACAGTATAGTTGATGGTATAGTAGTTACTGATTCTGCCGGAAAGTTTATACTGGTTAATCCTGCTTTTGAAAGAATGTTTCGGCTTTCTGAGGAAGAAATAAAGGATAAGCTTCTGGAAGATGTTATAGAAAATGACAGATTAGTTGAACTTTTTAATAAAAAATTGTCTTTTGATGTGGAAGTTATTTCAGAGGAGATAGAACTTTCATCTTTATTGGAGAAGACACCGAGAATTTTAAAGGCAAGTGTTTCCAGGGTTATGAATGAGAAAAAAGAAGAACTTGGGAAGGTTACACTTCTACGGGATATAACCTATGAAAAAGAAGTGGACCGTATGAAATCAGAATTTATAAGCACTGTATCTCATGAATTAAGAACTCCTCTTACTTCTATTAAATCCTTTGCTGAAATCCTGCTTACCTATGAAGAAGATAAAGAAACTCAAAAGGAATTTCTTAACATAATAAATGATGAAAGTGAAAGACTTACAAGACTTATAAATGATGTACTGGATATATCTAAAATAGAGTCAGGTAGGGTAGAATGGAAATCTGAGGAACAGGACATTGAAGAATTAATTATAAGTGCTGTAAATGCTACAAGTTCTCTTGTAGCCAGGAAACATTTGAATCTGGAGTTACGCATAGAAAATAATTTACCAACAGTTCCTGTAGATAGAGACAAAATTATTCAGGTAATAACGAATTTACTTTCCAATGCAATAAAATTTTCTCAGGAGAAACAGACTGTTATTTTACGCGCCTATTATGACGAAGGTAATTTATATGTTTCTGTGCAGGACTATGGCCGTGGCATTGCCTCTGAAAATCAAGAAAAGATATTCCTTAAGTTCTGTCAGATAGAAGATCCTATGACAGGGAAGCCTGATGGGACAGGTCTTGGTCTTCCTATATGTAAGGAGATTATTAAATATCACAGGGGTAAAATATGGGTTGAAAGTGAATCTGGTAAAGGTAGTAATTTTATTTTTACTCTTCCTGTAAAACATATCCCTGAAAGCACTACTGTCTCGGAGGATGTTTTAGATAAGGAAAAAGAAGGTATCCTGCAGGGTTCT
>JAKJGF010000263.1 GCA_022704525.1 Bacillota bacterium
GGTAGTGTACGGAGGAGGGTACAGGTCTAATCCAAAGGTTATTACTGTTCTGGGATCGTAAATTTCTTTAACATAAGGGTTATTCTTCAATCCTCCGGCAATGGAAGATACTCATCGGGATTGAAGAGATCATAGTCTAACCCCTGATTTACCAGAATATCTTTATAGGTTATATAAAGGGTCATCTTATCATTTTCATATCTTTCAATCCTGTAGGGCATCCACCGGCCGTCTATCAACTGCCCCACGTCTTTATAAAGGGTAGTTTTTTTGATTTCTCTTTCTCCCTGTGTTAGATAATATTCTTCTTTAAGTGGTATGAAGCGTTCCCTGTCGACCCATACGGTAAGAAGCCTGGCTTCGGGGTCCTCTTCGTTTGATATACTTAATACAAAGGTCTCTCTATCATCGAGTGTTTCTATAGCTACAAGGGTATAAATTCTGAATGCGTCCTGCGGCTGATTATCGATATTAAAGGGAAGAAGGAGTGAATGGTGATGGTCATCTGCTTTTTTACTTACAGGATTTTTATCGTAACTGGTAAAGGCCCAGTCCATTGTACCATCACGTATTGTTACCACCATCATACTGGCCGCATCGGGAGCAGGAATGGTTTTTTCGGTTCTTATTTTATTCGGAAGGGCAAAAAAAAGTCTGGCACTGAAAAATAATTCCATAAGACCTTTTGCTTCCTGTCCGGTAAGGGAAGGGCCGTAGGCCTCCAGGTCTATTATCATATCCTGGATTTTACCAGATATTTTTGCCATATAGAGGTTTTCTATGATCTCTTCTGCCGTATATTCCTCAGCATATACACTCCGGGAAGATAAAATAAGCAAAAATAATATTAAAAGAGATTTTTTTATCATTTAAAACCTCTCCCATTATTGCTTTTTCAGTGCTTTTAATGCTTCCTCCCTGTTAAGGCGGGCTTCTTTAGATTCAGGATCAATCTTCAGTGCTTTCTCGTAACAGGTAAGAGCTTCTTCATATTTTCTCTGGCATACCAGTACAAGTCCTTTATTATTCCAGGCTTTAATATCTTCAGGGTCAATTTCCAAGGCCTTATTAAAATACAGGAGAGCTTCTTCGTATTTTTTCTGTTCCGATAAAGAAGAACCCTTATTATTCATAGCTTTCGTATCATTTGGGTCAATCTTTAATGCCCTGTCATAACAGGCCATGGCTTCTTCCGTTTTCCCGAGTTTATCCAGGGAATTTCCTTTCCCATTTAGAGCACCGGTGTAATAAGGAAATACCTCTAAAGCCTTATCGTAATATTTTATAGAATCTTCATATTTTCCCTCTTCATATGAAATAATGCCTTTGTTGCACCATGCATACATATCTAAAGGATTGATCTCAATCGCTTTATCATAACATTTCATTGCTTCTTCATATTTACCTTCATCGTAAAAAATAAGTCCCTTATTATTCCATGCATAGTCATTCTGAGGAAAAAGTTCTATAGCCTTATCATAACATTTCATTGCTTCTTCGTAATTACCCTGTGTATATAAATCATTTCCTTTATGAACCCATTCGTCGGATTCCTTTACAGCATCCGGCCATGCTGAAGAAAAGGTAAGGAATAAAAATAACGTAAGTGTTACTATGAGTGTATAAATTTTAGAATACATATGGCAACTCCTTTCTTATTCAGGTGAGACGTGAGACGTGAGACGTAATGACTAGATATCTCCTCACTTTTTTTCACTTTTCACTTCTGCTCACTGCTCACTGCTCACTGCTTTTCACTTTTCACTTCTTTTCACTGCTCACTATATCTTACCATAAAGCACAATTCATCTCAAGTTAAAATTAATTTAAAAAGACTTGAGTTTAATTTAACGTAAAGAACTCAGAATTCTCCCTCTATAATTATGAACTAAAACGAAGCAATTAGATGGGTATGAATGCAGCGATGAAGAGTAAAAATTCTTCTCACCCTGTAGAAAGGTGATGAGTTATATATAAGAAATATTTTTTTAGTAAAAGAAATGAAATAATATTATATCATTTGAACATCTTTTACACCAAACAACCGTGATATAGCAATAGTAAAAAAAAAATTTCAGAAAAAAATTTAGACAGACCTGTAGAGAATAAAAAAAGAATAGAAGAAGAAACAATATTTCCGAAATTACTGAAGACAATAAGACATTTCTTCCCTGACTTTAATGAGATGGAACAGAATTATATAAATATAAAGAGCCTCATTGTAGCCATTGCCTGAGGAGAAGGCATAAAGGAATAGTAGAATACTATCACAGGGTATTAGAAGTAAAATTGATAATGTCCAATGGCATTGTAATATCTACAGGGACAGAATTCATAGAGAATCCAGGTGAGAATGTTGATAAGCAGGATTGGGTATGAATGAGGGGGATTTGCAATAATAATAAAAATCTTGTATAATATAGTCTTAAATTACAAGTTTATAACTTGAGGGTTGTACAAACCCGTTAGGCGACTCTAAAGCCTCTATTTGCTAAAGACAAATATGCGTAAATCATAAATGGATTCCTATAAAAAAGACTTGGGCTGGAGTCTTTGAGTAAGGTTACTCTAGAAGCCCCTGCTATATCGTGAAGCGATAGCGGAATGATTAGCGGTGGGAGCAGCCACACTATAATATCTAATATATTTCACTTAAAGCTGTAAAGGAGATATGCTCATGGAAGATGAAAAAGACTTTATTACTAAAGAAATTCGTATGCTTGCTGATACACCTCCCAAGAAGGAACTTATACCCAAATATGAACAGGCCCTTGAATATCTGGCAGATTTACCGGAGGTGGCTGAAGATACCGGATTTCTTGATCTGGCAGCTATAAAAGCACTGGTGGAAGAAAAAAACCTCAAAAAAGCCAGAAGCTATGAGGAAAAAATAGAGTTGCGCAGAAAGAAGGCACTTAAAGAAAAAATTAGAGAAAATCTTGACCAGGCCCGAAAAAAGTAATTATGTGAATAAATATATCTCTTTAAGAGGAGCCAGGCAGAATAACCTCAAGAATATAAATATAGATCTGCCCGGGAATAAGTTTATTGTTATAACCGGCGTAAGTGGTTCAGGTAAATCAACTCTTGCCCTGGATACTATATTTGCTGAAGGCCAGAGGAGATACATGGAATCACTTTCTGTTTATGCAAGACAGTTTCTGGAGCGGATGGATAAACCTGAAATTGATTCCATTTCCGGTATTCCTCCTGCCATAGCAATAGAACAGACTGATCCTCCCAGAAATTCCCGCTCTACCGTTGGAACTGCCACGGAAATAAATGATTATTTAAGATTGCTCTTTGCCAGGACAGGTAAAATTTATTGCCCCTCCTGTATGAGGCAGGTAGAGAAAGATACCCTGGAAAAAGTTCTGGAGAAAATTATGTCTTTAAAAGAAGGAACCAGAATTTTTATAACCTTTCCTTATTTTATGAATAATGCTTCTTCTCTACAGGAACACCTGACTTTTCTTAAATCAAAGGGTTATATCAGGATTATGACCGGGAAGGGGCCTGTAAAAATTGATGATTTCGACACCTGCAGGGATTTGATTAGTCAAACCACTACCAATCAAATACCTCAGAGAAAAATAATGATTCTTTTAGACAGATTAAAAGTATCGGATGAAGCCCGGGGACGACTTGCTGATTCTCTTGAAATTGCTTACAGAGAAGGGAAGGGGAAAATGGAAATACTCATAGAAGATGGTGAAATATTAAAATTTACTCAAAACCTTTACTGTTCTTATTGTGAGAGAGATTTTCTGGAATCCTCTCCTCTCCTTTTTTCCTTTAACAGTCCTTTCGGTGCCTGTCCACGGTGTCATGGCTTTGGTAATCTCATTAAATTTGATCATTCCCTGGTTATACCTGATGAAAATAAATCCTTAAGAGAAGGAGCAGTAATTCCCTGGACAACACCTAAAGGGAAAAAATTCTTTAGAAAAGTTGAGAGAATTTGCTCGGGATATCAGATACCAGTTGATATACCCTATAAAGATTTAACGGAATGGCAGAAGGATATAATATGGAATGGTAAGGGTAATTTCCCTGGTATTCTGGGCTTTTTTGAGATGATAGAGGAAAAAAAATATAAACTTCACGTAAGGGTTTTTCTGAATAAATTCAGAGGTTATAACCTCTGCCCTGAGTGCATGGGAAAAAGACTCAGACCGGAAGCTCTCTGTGTAAAGATAGATAATAGAGATATAGCAGAGATAAGCAGTCTTTCAGCAGGTAAAGCACTGAAATTTTTCTCTTCCCTTCAAAAAGGATTAAATGAATATGAATATTCTATTTCAGAGCTTATATTAAAAGAAATAAATAAAAGACTCGAGTATCTCTGTAATGTAGGACTTGAATATCTCACACTCGATAGATTGACAAAAACCCTTTCTGCCGGTGAATATCAGAGGATTAATCTTGCTGCCTGTCTTGGTTCAAGTCTTACCGGTACTCTTTATGTACTTGATGAACCCAGTATAGGCCTTCATGCAAGAGATAATGATCGTCTCATAGGTATATTTAAAAAATTGAGGGATCTTAAAAATACAGTCCTTGTAGTGGAGCATGACCCTGAAATCATAATATCTAGTGATTATGTAGTAGATCTCGGTCCCGGTCCGGGAAAACTGGGAGGAGAAGTGATATTTTCCGGACCTCCTGAGGAATTATCTCTTTATACGGGTAAATCATTAACGGCTGATTATCTTATGGGAGAGAAAAAAATACCTGTAGCCAGTGAGGAGAGAGAAGATTTATTTAATTCCTTTTGCCCTGAAAGAACCGAAAAATATATAAAATTATCGGGAGCAAAGGAACATAATCTTAAAAACATAGACCTTAGGATACCTCTTAATTGTATGGTCTGTGTTACAGGTGTTTCCGGTTCAGGCAAGAGTACCCTCATCTCCGATGTGTTTTTCCCTGCTTTAAAAAGAGAAAAAGGAGATTTCTCCATACCTTCCGGTAAATATGATACCCTGGAAGGAGCAGATAATATAGAAGATGTTATAATGGTCGATCAGAGTCCTATAGGTAAAACACCCAGATCGAATCCTGTAACATATGTAAAGGCTTTTGATTATATAAGAAATATCTTCTCCCGCCTTGCAGAAGCCAGGGTAAAGGGTTTGAAACCGGGACATTTTTCTTTTAATGTAGAAGGAGGACGTTGTAAACACTGTGAAGGTAACGGTTATATCCAGGTAGATATGCAGTTTATGGCAGATCTGTATGTCCTCTGCCAGGAATGTCAGGGAAAACGTTATGAGAAACGTATTCTGGATATAAACTATAAGGGAAAGAATATATTTGATGTATTGAATATGACGGTTGATGAAGGATCAGAGTTTTTTTCTCCCTATCCTGTCCTCTTAAAGAAATTGAAGGTTCTTCAGGATACAGGACTCGGTTATCTTCATCTCGGGCAGCCGGCAAATACCCTTTCAGGTGGAGAAGCACAGCGTTTAAAACTTGCTTCTCATCTTCTCAGTGGAAGAGGGAAAGCATCTCTTTATATGTTTGATGAACCCACAACAGGATTACATATGGCCGATATAGAAAAACTGCTTCACTGTCTCAGAAGCCTTATAGATAAGGGAAACAGTGTTTTAATAATAGAACATAATATGGAAATGATAAAGAATGCCGATTATATAATAGATCTTGGGCCGGAAGGTGGAGATCTGGGAGGAGAGATTATCGCTACTGGTTCTCCTGAGGAGATAATGAAAGAGGAAAGATCCCATACAGGCAAATATCTTAAGAGCTATTTAGTAAATCGTAAAGAAATAATATATTGACTTTCCCTCTGTCAGGTTTTATACTCATAAGTAATCTATATGTAAGGAGGCAGTTTTTTATGAAGAGATGGTTAGTTACAGGCATAGTATTTATATGTATTTTGCTATTTTGTTCTAAGGAGGTTTTAGCTGCAAAAGATAAGAATGAAAAAAGCAGTGAATATAGAGATAGAAAAGATCGATACAGTCTTGTACTTCCAGGTAAATGGATAGCTTTTGAACAGGAAGAGGATGTATATTTTGAGTATGATAGTAAAGAGTTTTATGCTTCTTTTTATATAACAGGCTTATCTGTTACAAAAGAAGAGACCCTTAAAGA
>JAKJGF010000047.1 GCA_022704525.1 Bacillota bacterium
CGGCTCCTGTAGCAGGAAAAGTTATGTATGAGTATTTGAAAAGTGAAACGAAGTGAAAAGTGACGTATAAATATTATACGTCTCACGTCTCACCTCTCACTTCCTGAAATGAGGTATAAAAATGTCACTTATAGATAAAGTACTTAAAGAAAGGTACAAGTTAACAGAATTAATAGCAGAAGGAGGTATGGCATCTGTTTATAAAGGAACGGATCTTCTGCTTCATAGAACTATAGCAGTTAAAATTTTAAAAGAAAATCTTGCCCTCGACAAAGAAGGTGTGGAAAGATTTTACAGAGAAGCCAGGTCTTCAGCAAAACTCTCTCATCCTAATATAGTAAACATATATGATATTGGACAGGAAGGACAGATTTATTTTATAGTTATGGAATATTTACCGGGAGGAACCCTGGATAAACAGATTTCCAGTAAAACCCCTCTTTCTGTGGAAGAAGTTATACGTATAGGTATAGAGATAACTGAAGCGTTGGATTATGCACATACAAAAGGTGTAATTCATAGAGATATTAAAGCTCAGAACATTATGCTTACTGAAGAAAAAACAATCAAGGTAGTTGATTTTGGAATAGCAAGGGTTATGGATACAGGTACCATGACAAAACCCGGTACTGTTATGGGTTCAGTATATTATTTTGCTCCTGAACAGGCAGAAGGCAGGGAATGTACAAGTTCTTCTGATATATACTCTACAGGTGTACTGCTCTATTATCTTGCCACAGGTCATTATCCTTTTAATGGAGAGAATGCCGTATCAATAGCTCTGAAGCATATAAAAGATGAGCCTCCTTCTCCCAGAAGTTTAAATTCTTCTATAACTGATGCACTTGAAATGATAATCCTTAAAGCTCTGAATAAATCAGCTCTGGAACGTTTTAAAACAGCAGGGGAAATGGGAGAAGAACTAAAAAAACTGACTAAAAAAACCAGTATTAATGATACTATAGAAAGATTAAAAAGTTATGAAAGAGAGGAAGAGAAAACAATTATTCGCAGAACACCACCTGTTATACCAGAAACAATTCAAAAGAAAAAGACATCTTCCAGTTTAAAAAAAACGTCCTATATCCCTATTTTGCTGATTATATTAATTCTCGGTGCAGGTATTATTTTTTCATTACCCTATATTGAGAAATATTTATCTGAGACTTCCCTTGTTTCTGTTCCGGCCCTTACAGGAAAAACTGAAGGAGAAGCAATAAGAGAACTATCATCTCTAGATCTCATACTTAAAATAGACTCACAGATTAACAGTTCTGAAATAGAAAAAGATAAAATAATTTCCCAGGAACCACCAGGCGGAACTATGGTTAAAAAAAATTCCATAGTAAAAGTGATAATAAGTCTGGGAAAAGGTAAAATCAAGGTGCCGAATATAGAAGGAAAAAGCCTGGAAGATGCTAGAAAAGAATTGAAGGTTCTTGGTCTGGAATTAATTGTATCTGAAGAAGAAGAAACAGATGAATATCTCCCTGACACAATAATAGTACAGCAACCTGTATCTGATGTTATGGTAGAAGAAAATAGTAAAATTAAAGTAAAGATCAGTAAAAAGTTGGAAGAAATAGTAATACCTGATCTCACAGGTCTTACAGAGGAAAGAGCTATTAAAGTTCTCCTGGCGAAAAAACTCAAACTCAAAGTAACAGGAGAAGCAAGGAGTGATAAGGAAAAAGGTCTTATAATATCACAAATCCCGGAGGCAGGAGAAAAGGTACAAAAAAATTCTGAAATAAATGTCATATTAAGTTCCGGACAGGAACTGGTTACCGTACCGGACATAACAGGTATGACCACAGGGAAAGCACGAGAGAAATTAAAGAAATCAAATTTAAATCTTAAAATCAAAGAAGGCCAGATAACAGAAAATGATAATACCACAATAGAATCACAATCACCCTTACCGAATGATAAAATACCTGCCGGAGGAAATATAGAGGTTACACTGATTGAAACACCTGTTTTAGTAACAGTACCAGATGTTGTGGGCAAACTTTTTTTTGATGCCAAAAACGATATAAAAGCCTGTGATCTTGCAACAGGAACGGTTACAGAGTCCATATCAAAGGAGATCCCCGGAACAGTAATAGCACAGGATCCTTTAGCAAATACAGAGGTTCCTTCACAAAGTCCTGTAAATCTGGTAATAGCAAAACTAAAGGAAACTAATACTGTAATTGTACCTGATCTAAAAGGTATGACTGTAGATGGTGCTATAGGTGAACTGAATAAATTTACACTTAAACTGGGTAATATTACAACCAGGCAGGAACCTGGTAAAAGAGGTGCAGTCCTATCTCAGGACCCACCGGCAGGAAGTAATGTAGAGGAAGGTACCTCTGTAAATATTGAGATAAATCAGTAGAGGCAGACCACTGTTCTGCGCAAAGGGTAAAGTGTGAAGAATGAACATAGATATAAAAAAGGAAAGGTATATCTCATAGGTGCAGGTCCTGGAGATCCCGGCTTGATTACTGTAAAGGGCAAGAAGATACTGAAACAGGCAGATTGTATAATATATGATAGACTTACAAGCCAGGAATTTTTATCCTGTACCCCATCCGGGGCAGAACTTATTTATGTGGGTAAAGAACCGGGAATTGAAAGCCAGAGTAAAATAAATAAAATACTTGTAGAAAAAGCCTTTCAGGGAAAAGTTATAGCCAGATTAAAAGGGGGAGATCCCTTTGTTTTCGGCCGTGGAGGAGAAGAATGTGAGATACTTTCTGAAAAGGGAATTCCCTTTGAAATAGTGCCGGGAGTAACCTCTGCCATAGCAGTTCCTGCCTGTGCGGGTATACCTGTAACACACAGAGATTATAATACCTGTTTTTCAATTATTACAGGTCATGAAGACCCAAAAAAAGAGATTTCTACTATAGATTGGCCTTATCTTGCATCAGGTAAAAACCCTCTTGTATTCCTTATGGGTATGGAAAGGCTTGAAGATATTACAAAAAAATTAATAGAATATGGACGACCCGGTGAAACACCTGTAGCAGTAATCAACCAGGGAACAACTCCTTCCCAGAAAACCCTTATTTCCACACTGGCAGAGGTTTCTAAAAAAGCAAAAGAAGAAAATTTTCGTCCTCCCTGCATAATAGTTATTGGTAATATAGTAAAATTAAGAGAAAAAATAAAATGGTTTGAAGGCCGCCCATTATTTTCAAAAAGAATAATTGTTACAAGAGCAAGGGCACAGGCAAGCGATCTTTGCGAGAAACTAAAAGACCTTGGAGCAGAGGTAATAGAATTCCCTGTAATAAAAATAGTTCCTCCTGAAAGTTATGATGCTCTTGACAATGCAATTCAAAATATAGAAAATTATGACTGGATAATTTTTACAAGTCAGAATGGGGTAAAACACTTTTTAGACAGATTATATCATCTGGGAAAAGATGTAAGATCACTTTACAGGGCAAAGATCTGCTCTATAGGTCCCGCCACGTCAAAAGAGCTGAGAAATTTCGGACTTATAGCAGACTATATCCCTCCAAAATTTGTAGCAGAAGACCTTTTAGCCCACTTCCCGGATATAAAAGAAGGAAGTAAAATACTTCTCCCAAGAGTAAAAGAAGCAAGAGAAATTATAGTAGAAGAACTAACTCGAAGAGGATATTCTGTTGATCTTGTAACTGCCTATGAAACGATTATGGAAAAACCGGAAGAAGGGTTAAAAAAGACCTTAGAAAAACAGCCTGTTGACTTTATAACCTTTACAAGCTCTTCAACCGTAAAAAATTTTGTAAAAATAATTGAGGAATTAAATATTAATAAAGGAATCTTTAATAAAACCACTGTGGCCGCTATAGGACCGATAACTGCAAAAACAGCAGAAGAATATGGCTTTAAAGCAGAAATAATTGCCACTCAGTATACGATAGAGGGACTTGTGGAAGAAATCGTGAGGCGTGAAACGTGATGTTTTATTTTTATTTATAGTGGTATTACTTGAACCTTATTTCTATGTTATAATTTTATCATAGGACTTAATGTTACTTGCAAAACAGGAAATGTTTACCTGATAAAGGGTGATTTACAGTGACTGAAATCTTTACATTAATGGCTCTCGGTGCTGCCTTTGGATGGATCTTTGCAAAGGTTATAGAAGATCCTCCCGGTCAGAACTGGCCTGTAATCAAAGTAGAAGAATTTCCTGAAGAAAAAAGGATAAGAAGAAAGATTCAGGAAGCAGAAAATAACTTGAATAAGGGAAAGTACTTTGAAGGTCTTAATCTTTTCAGAGAACTCCGACAGGAACTGAAGGATTATAAAGATAAATTCTCTACTGCAGAAAAAATCGGCATAGACAGCAGTATAAAACTCTGTCTCGAACAATTAAGTGAGTCTCTAATAAAACAGAAGGTCTATACTCAGGCTCTTCCTCTCCTCAAAGAAGCCTGCACTCTCTTTCCTGAAGATATAAACTTACTAAAAAAAATGGTAAGGCTTAATCTTGCTCTGGAACAAAAAGAGGAAGCAATTATAAATCTTGAAAAAATACTTACCCTTGATCCACTCTTTCTGGATGGTTACAGAAGATTGGGTAAACTTTATATGGAAACAAATCAGAGGGAAAAAGCAATAAAAATATTCCAGGAATCAATGAGCAATTTTCCAGGAGAACCAAGGGTAAGGCTGGAAATGTTAGAAAGAATAACTTTATCTACGCCTGAAGGGCATTCTACCAAATTGACTGCTCTTAAAGCCTGGGCAGAAGAACTTTTAAAGGATAAAAACCTCTCAAAAGCAGAAGAGGTATTACAGGAATCCCTGAAAATATTCCCTGAAAATAATCTCCTTACAGTAGAACTCAGCAAAATACAGTATAAACTTGGTAAAATGGATACTGTAAGAGAACAGCTTGAAAAAATAAACTACCAGAACAATCTGGAAGCAAAATTCTACCTTGCTTCTACGTATTTACTTAAAAATGAACCGGATAGAGCTTTAAAATTATTCAATCAGATAATAAAGTTTGAAAGAGAAATATCAGAACTGACACAACAGGAAAAGATAAAACGTCTTCAGTCTGTAGAAATTCCGGGAGAAAATGATGCAGAAATAACAGGTGCCTATCATTCAATCCTTTTTCCTGCTCTGGGTGGAGCAGGGGAAATCTACAGAAAGCGTGGAATGATTGAAGAAGCTGAAAAACTCTTTACAGAGCTTCTACAAAAAGGAAGTACTTTTATAGATGAAAAAATATTAAACTATTTCTCAGATCTCTCAAAAGATTTTGCAAAAATACAGGATGAAAGAGAACATTACTGGAAAAAACAGACATCAAATATTGAAATAATTATTAATAAGAAAAAGGAGCAAAAAGACTCTTATGAAGATTTCTGGTTAAAATTTAAACCTGTTGAACCAACTCCTTCTGATATAATAGGTGAAGGAGGTATGGCAGTAGTCTACAGGGGAATTGAAGTAAAAACCGGCAGAAAAGTGGCTATAAAAAAAATGCACCGCCAGTTCTGCCTTGACCCTAAAGCCAGAAGTTTCTTCCATAATGAAGTAAGTGCCTTAGAATCACTCTCAAGGCCCCAACCACACCCCAATATAGTTGAATTTATCTCCCATGGCATATCAGAAGACCGTTTTGTTTTTGCCATGGAACTGGTAGAAGGTAAGAGTTTAAGAGATAAACTTATAGAAGGAGAAATAAAAAGTCTGAAAGAAATTTATTCTATAGTCTGTCAGATCTGTACAGGCCTTGAACGTGCCCATGAAGACGAGAAAAAAATTGTCCACCGTGATTTAAAGCCGGAAAATATACTCATAAGAAACGATGGAATTGTAAAATTAACAGATTTCGGCATATGCCGTGTCTCATCACTTACAACAAGCACAAGACAGCATTACCAGAGAACAAGAAGCTTTGTAGGAACAAGTTATTATTCAGCACCGGAGCAGTATCCCGACCCCTTTGACGGCCGTATGCCCCCAATCGATCACAGAGCAGACATTTATTCTCTGGGCTGTATTATATATGAACTTTTAACAACACAGACTCCCTTTGTCCATGATGACCCGGGTATAGTAGGTCTTATGCATCAGAGAAGAAGTCTGAGTGGAAGCTCTCCTCAGAACATAATACCTCCCGGTATAAGAAATCCTTTATTAATGGAAAAGCTCGGTCTTAATAATGAACAAAAAGCAATTCTCGATAAAATAGTTATGAAGTGTCTCCAGAAGTTACCTCTGGCGAGATATCAGTCGGTAAAGGAACTGAGGGAAGAATTTGTGAAAGTGAAAAGTGAAGAGAAGTAAAAAGTGAAAAGTTAAATACTGAGCACTGGACATGGAAAATCTGAAAAGGAGTAATTAAATTGAAAGCAGCAGGATTAAGCGATACAGGGAAAAGCAGAAGCAATAATCAGGACAGTTTCAGTATTGATATAAAAAATAAAATCTTTATAGTGGCAGATGGAATGGGAGGCCACTATGGAGGAGAAGTTGCAAGCGGTACAACTGTAAAAGAAATAAATAATTACTGGCAGAAAAATCTCTCTTCCGGCAAAACCCCTGACTATCACATCCGTAAAGCAATTCATAAAGTAAACAAACAGATCTTCAGCCTGAATAAAAACATGGGAACAACACTTGAAGTGCTTGTAATAGCAGATAATGCCGCATGGATAGGACATATAGGAGATAGCAGAATATATCGATGGAGAAATAATAAAATAGAACTTCTCACAAATGATCACACAAAGGTAAAGGAATTAATGGATTCAGGACATTTAGACAGAGAATCTGCAAAACATTATCCTTTTCAGCATGTAATTACAAAAGCCATAGGTATAGAACCTCTTGTCTGGCCCGATGTGTTTTCTGTGGACTTACAGGCCGGTGATATAATAATAATGTGTTCCGATGGACTTACAGGAGATATGTCTAAAAAGATAGTCTCTGAAGAAGATATGGCAGATATTCTGGAAACAAACCTGGATATGGAACAGAGTTGTAAAGAGTTTGTCCATAAAGCAAATGAAGTGGGAGGTCCCGATAACATAACTGTAGTTCTTATAAAGATTGACGAAGAAGATATTAAGGAGATCCCTGTTTCAGTAGAGCAGGAGAATAAAAAAACAGGAAAGAAGAAGAGAAAAAGATATTGAAACGTGAAGCGTGAAGCGTAAAGCGTGATTTACTCAGGAATAATTTCTAATGAATAAAGAAGCCTTCATAGAAGATATAGTTTTTCTCACCCTCCGGGAAGATTCCTCAGTAGATGAAATCAGTAAATACATTAAAGAACTGGAAGAGAAGGACTGGGATGAAGTGGTAAAATTCATAACATTCCATAGTCTTTTTCCGGCCTTTTATGACAGACTCATTACACTGAAAATCAAGGATATACCTTCACAGGTTCTTTCCTACCTTAAAAGCCTCTATCTTCTGAATCTGAAAAGATGTCTCTTCCTGGAAGAAGAACTTTTTAAAGTGCTGGATTCTCTGGGTTCAGCCGGTATTCCTGCCATTCCGTTAAAAGGAATAATTTTGAGCCGTCTTCTTTATGGTGACATAGCTCTTCGGCAGGCACCCTGTGATATGGATATTCTGATTCCTTATGACAAAATAGATAAAACAGAGAAAAACCTTCTATCTCTTGGATATTCTTTTACAATGAAGGAAGAACAAATAAACCTTACCCATAAATATAGAAAAGAAATAACTTTACAGAAAAATCTCCACGGATTTAATCTGGCCATTGATCTTCACTGGGATTTTCATGAAAAATTCCACGATAACTATACCCATGCCGGAAGTTTTCTGGAAAATTCAGAAGTTCTTACAATAGATAATCACAGAATACTCTTCCCTCTCTGGGAAGAACTCCTTCTATTTCTGTCCACGGCTTCCATAGCTCGTTTCGAATTTGTAACACTGAAATATATCCAGGATATCCACTGTCTCATAAATGGTAAAGAAATAAACTGGGAGAAACTTATTCAAAAATCAAAACTCATAAGACTGGACCACCTTCTCTATTTCTCTCTGAAAATAACAAAAGAATTATTCAAAACAAAAATTCCGCCGGAGGTATTAAAAGAAATCCAACCTTTTCTCTTAAAAGAAAAATTTTTAAATCTCTGGATTACTAAAAAAAATATACTGCAAAACAGAGATAGAATAGCTAATTCCTATATCTGGAGAATACCTGTTTTGAATCTCCTCTATTCCAACAATATTTACGACTGGTTCCGTCTGGTTTATAAAAAAATCTTTCTCCCTCCTCAGGAAGTGACAGGCCTTATTTATAATCATCCCATGTCTGAAGGCACATGGGGTATATACATAAAGAGACTCCTCAAGGTGGTGATTAAAAAATACAGATAATAAGGGACAGTGAATTGTTAATTGCTTTAGGTTAAATAATTTAATAAAAATATTAAGAAGTATTATCTATATATAATTTGGTTAACATTGTTTTTTTGGAAATTTGTATAAGTTTACATAATTTTACATAAATATAAATCAACGATGAAATGGAGTAAGAACAAATATTGACAAAGCATATGAAAACCTTTATCATTAATTACCGTAAATTATAATAATTTAGAAAGCTCTTATATTAAACAATTTTTCTATAAAGGAGATCTCCCATGAATGACAAACCTGTAGCAAATCCACTGATAGTCCTCAGGGTGGAATTCGATGACTGGGCTATACTTTTCGACCCCGATACAGGTGATGGTTTTAGTATCAATCCCACAGGCGTATTCATATGGAAAAGACTCGACGGAAACCACAGTATTCAGGACATTGTAGAAGAATTAAAAAAAGAATGTAATGAAGTGCCGGAAGAAGTGGAAAAAGACTGTAATGAATTCCTTGAAGAGCTTGTAAAACGTGGACTTGCAGGATATGAAGTGGAAAAAGTAAGCGTGAAGCGTAAAGTGTGAAGCGTGAAATATAATTTATTATGAATATATAATACCTCTCACCTTACAAAAAGGAGCAATATCATGAAATTAATGAACACACCCAGATCAGTAGATCTATCCATAACAAACAGATGTAATCTGAAATGTAAATACTGTTTCCATTTCACCAGTGAAGGAGACACAGGGGAAGATCTTCCCACGGAAGAGTGGCTTAACTTCTTCAAAGAACTTAAGGACTGTGCTGTTATGGATGTCTGTCTCTCCGGAGGGGAACCATTTATAAGAAAAGACCTGGAAGAACTCATAAAAGGCATAGTAAAAAATCGTATGCGTTTTAACCTGTTAAGTAACGGCACATGCATTACCAGTGAAATTGCCTCCTTTATTTCCTCCACAAAAAGATGTAATCACATACAGATTTCCATAGACGGTTCCATAGCAGAAACTCATGAGTCTTTCAGGGGAAAAGGCACCTTTAAGAAAGCCCTGGAAGGGATAAAAAATCTTCAAACACACAGAATCCCTGTAACAGTCCGTGTGACAATCCACAGACACAATGTAGGTGAACTGGAAGAAATAGCAAAATTACTCCTTGAAGACATAGGTCTTCCCTCTTTTTCCACCAATTCTGCATCCTATATGGGTCTTTGCCGTCAGTACGCGGAAGAAGTTATGCTCTCTCCTGAGGATCGTATTCTCGCCATAGAAAAACTCCTCTCTCTCACAGAAAAATATCAGGGGCGTATCAGTGCCCAGGCAGGCCCTCTGGCAGAAGGAAGAAACTGGCTTGAAATGGAAAAGGCAAGAAAAGAAGGAAAAGAAAATATCCCGGGCAGAGGATTCCTTACCTCCTGCGGAGGAGTCTTCAGTAAAATTGCCGTAAGAGCAGACGGAACAATAATCCCCTGTTCCCAGATGCCCCACATAGAACTCGGAAGAATTAATAAAGACAATCTGAAAGACATATGGCATAAACACCCGGAACTAAAAAGACTCAGAGAACGCCGCAAAGTGTCTCTTTCGGAATTCGAATTCTGCCGTGAGTGTAAATACATCAACTACTGTGCCGGAGGTTGTCCCGCTACCTCCTATACTTTACATGGTAAAGAAATCCACCCCAGTGCAGATTCCTGTCTTAAAAGGTTTTTAGAAGAAGGCGGGAAAATACCGGAATGGGTGGAAAAAGCCGGAGAAGAGACACTGTGCCGGGTCTGTTAAAGAGTGAAAAGTGAAAAGAAGAAAGCACAGAAAGAGAGTTAATTACTTTTCATTCCTTATTGAGGTCTTCCCTTCCCGGAAGAGTCGTCACATCGATAAAAAGCCGAAAAGGCTTTCTTATTTCCCATTCCCTTCTCTCAGGCCTGAGTCTTGCTATTACACATCTGCCTATGAGTAATAAAAATTCTGTCCCTAAAGGTTTTTTAAAAGCTATGAGCCGGATTTTTCCTTTCTTTAAAAAATACTCCCTCATAAGCCCCTTCCGGGAAACCCAGTAATAAACCGGACGAAAAACCCCTTGAAACCTTTTCTCAATCTTCCGCAAAAATCTTATAGAATCAGCCTTTATAAGTCCCATCCAACCTCCGGCAACCTTCCATTTTTTAGAATTTCTATCCAGACTTATAACCTTGCCTAAGATCTCACTTTCTGAGAGAATGAAATTATCTGTCTTACTGTTATTATCTCCCCTGGTCCTTATGGGTCCGACAGATACAACCCTGTGAACAATATTCTTCTCTTCTCCGGAGGGTCTGAAAATAAGCACATCTCCCCTTACGATTTCTCCTTCAGCGCAGGGTTTAAAGTAAAGCAAATCGCCGGGGATGAAAGTGGGAAACATGCTGAGACCCATATAATACATAGAGTTTTCTTTTAGCATAATTTCAGACCTTTTCATTACTGCTGATCTGAGCAAAAATAACTAATAGTTTGAAATATTGTAATTCAGATGGATTAAGATTTTCCTTCTTTTCACTTTGCCTGCTTCGCAGGGACTTCGTTTCGCTTTTCACTTCTCATTTCATTATTCTCTTCTGTCTTTCTTTTTTCCTTATTATATCATAACATTACTTCTTTAGAACTATTAATAAATAAAGTGACCTGTAAAATCTTGAAATAATTGAATTTATATGTTATACTGAATATTTATAATAAGAATAAATAGAAGGAGGCGTAAGTTTTTAGCGTAGAAAGTAAAGCAATCACAGAAAAAGAGACACATATAGAACTAACAGAAGCAAAACAGGTTCCCCCCTTAAACCATATCTACTTCTATCTCACAAAAGGTTGCAACCTCTGTTGCCGCCACTGCTGGATAGCGCCGAAGCACCAGACGGAAAGTAAGATCTATCCGGAACTGAGCCTGGAGAATTTTAAATCCATTATAGCTCAGGCAAAACCTCTGGGACTTTCAGGAGTAAAACTCACAGGTGGCGAACCCCTTATGCATACAAAAATCAGAGATATCCTGGAACATATAAAAAAAGAAGAATTACGCCTTATAGTTGAAACAAACGGTGTCCTCTGCACCCCTGAACTGGCCGGCCTTATGAGGGAATGTAAAAATCCCTTTGTTTCTGTTAGCCTGGACGGTGCAGACGCAGAGATTCACGAATGGATAAGGGGAGTGCCGGGAAGCTTTGAAGGTGCTTTACAGGGAATAAGAAATCTGGTGGATGCAGGATTTCGTCCTCAGATTATTATGACAATTATGAAAAAGAATAAACATCAGATAGAAGATATTGTGCGACTGGCGGAGAAATTAAAGGCCGCTTCGGTGAAGTTTAATATAATGCAACCTGCAGGAAGAGGGGAAGAAATGCATAAGTCAGAGGAGGATCTTTCTATTGAGGAACTGGTGAAATTAGGAGAGTGGATAGAAAGAGACCTTTCGAAAAGCACAGACTTAAGAATCCACCACAGTCATCCTATGGCTTTTAAACCCCTTTCGAGATTGTTCGGCGACAAAGGAGATGGATGCAGTTGTTGCGGCATTTTTGGGATTATAGGCGTTCTGGGTGACGGGTCTTATGCATTGTGCGGAATTGGGGAGACAGTGCCGAAATTGGTATTTGGAAATGTAGAGAAGGATTCTCTTGAGGATGTGTGGTATAATAATGGAATTTTGAAGGAAATAAGGGAAGGATTGCCGGATAGACTTGAAGGAGTCTGCAGAGAGTGTTTGATGAAGAATATTTGTCTTGGAAGTTGTATTGCTCAGAATTATTTTAATAATAAAAATTTATGGTCAGCTTTTTGGTATTGTCAGAATACTTATAAAAAAAAGTTGTTTCCTGAAACTAGATGGTCTTCTACTCTTAATTCAGGAATATGAAAGGAGTTTAGTATATGATATATAAAAAACCTGAAATAGTTAATCTTAAAGATATTGCTTATGCAATTGGAGTACCTGCATTGTGTTTCGGTGGTAGTAACGCTTATCCGACCTACTGTAGTCCGGTTGGAAGTATGCCTTCAGAAGTATCATGTGGTGTAGGTACGACACCTATAACGTGGGTAGGTCCTACTTGTGACACCGTAGGTAATGGTTATATTGGTCTCTGCGGAACTGGTGGAACACCATAATAAATCAACGGAGATATGAATGTCTTTAAAAAATCAAGTATATACTAATAACCATCCTTATTCGCTAAAACTGGCATCGGGAATTTCATGGAACATACTGGCTACAGAAGGAGGCATAGACTGGTTTAAAAAATTAATAGCTATTATTGGAGGAAAGCAGAAATATAATGAAAGTAAAAATAAACTTATTATATTTCGTATGGGAAGCCAAAAAGGTAATTTTTACGATATAATCACCAATTGTTTACAAGAACCAATTCCACCAAAAGATTGGACAATTCAAGTCTCCCGTTTAGTAAACTTTTTTACCCACAAAGCATTACCTTATATAATCTGCGACATTGGAGAAAAAAAAAGCGAAATTGATGATATTCAAAAAATGAATCAAATATTTCTACCTATATTCACTTATTCAATTAATAATGGAGGGATTCCAATTCATTCTGCTCTTATAGAAAGAAAAGGACTGGGATATTTATTAGCTGCCCCTTCAGGTAGTGGCAAAACCACATGTTGCAGAAGGATTTCCAAACCATGGCACGAAGTGTGTGATGACCTGACTCTCATTGTAAAAAGTCAAAATCACTATTATACACATCCCTTACCTACCTGGAGCGATTATATCTTTAAAAACTCCAGTAAGACGTGGAATATATATCGATATATACCACTAGCCGGAATATTTTTTATTGAACAATCAGAAAATGATAAAGTTTTATCCATAAGACAAGGAGAAGCGGCAATAAAGATAACTGAGTTATCCCATCCTATGTATCAAATAAACAGGCCAAATACAACAAAAGAAGAACAAATTCAAATTAAAGCCAAAATCTTCTCCAACGCCTGGGACCTCGCTTCAATCGTCCCCTGTCACATCCTCCGATGCAGTCTCACCGGCAAATTCTGGGAGGAGATAGAGAAGGTGACGGGAATTTAGGGGATTATGGGATGGCGGGGATTAGAGCGGAAGTACTTGTCGAAATTCAGCAGAAACCAGTAATATTATATATCGTGATGGAAAGCCGGATACTGTTATGCTTGATATAAATTATGATAAAATCTATATTATCCGGGACTCGGTCAGAACAAGGGAAGTCCACGGCGAATTTGTTATTTTTTCTATGATTTCCTGGTCAGGTAAAATAGAAGATGAAATCTTTATTCTCAATGAAACAGGGAAATTCATCTGGGAACAGATGGATGGGAAAAAGAGAATAAAGGATATTATAAAAAATCTCTCACTTGAATTTGATTGTTCAGATGAAGAAACAAAAGTGGAAATAAAGAATGATGTTACAGATTTTGTCCGGAAACTGTTGAAGAGAGAAATTATTATTGAAAGTCAAGAATAATTATTTCAAAAGAATTATCTCAATTTATTATAACTGAATAATTTCCCTACAGATCTCTCTGATGTTTCTTCCTTCTTCTTATTATAGAGGGCAAGCCCTATCTGTAATCAGAATTGATAGGAATAATAAACAGGTATACCGGCTTTTTTAGCATGTTCTCTCACCTTAGGTGATCTTACCATATAAGTAATTATAAGAGGAAATATCTCCTCTTTATACACTCCTTCAAATCTCTTAAGCCGGGATTTTATAAAATGATCTATATCCTTATCCGTAAGCTGGCATTTCGACTCACCTATTATTAAATACACGTTCCCATCTTTAACCCCTCTGCCGAGAATATTAATCTCTATTTCTTCTCCTTTTCTGTCAGGTAAATAATCTCTCTTTAATTCTCCTTTTACTATTAAACCATAATCCCTTTTCAATAAGGAAGGTAAGGCTTTATAGGACATATCTTCTAAATGAAATGCCACATCTTTATCAAGACCACCTAATTGTTTCCTCGTGAACCCATGTTCTTTTACGAGTTTCTGTAATTCCCATTCCGTTTTCTTCTGAGCTTCTACAAGTTCCTTCTGAGAGTCTCTCAACTCTTTTATACTTTCATCGGTCTTCTTCTGAGCTTCTACAAGTTCCTTCTGAGAGTCTCTCAACTCTTTTATACTTTCATCGGTCTTCTTCTGAGCTTCTACAAGTTCCTTAACAGTTTCATCGGTCTTTTTCTGAGAGTCTCTCAACTCTTTTATACTTTCATCAGTCTTCTTCTGAGCTTCTACAAGTTCCTTAACAGTTTCATCGGTCTTTTTTTGAGCTTCTACAAGTTCCTTCTGAGAATCTCTCAACTCTTTTATACTTTCATCAGTCTTCTTCTGAGAATCTCTCAACTCTTTTATACTTTCATCAGTATTCTTCTGGGCTACAATCAATTTTCCCATATTAACAGAGAGATCACTTACTATATCCTTTAATTCTTTAAATTCTACCTTTGTTACAGATTCTTCACGATTTCTCTCTATCTCTTCTATCAAATCATATAATACAACTTTTAAGGAAGGATCAAGACTGTCAAGTTTTCTTATTAAACTTATACTTGGCATAACTATCGCCTCCAGGAAATTACCATCTCCTTAAATTATAACATGTATTACAGGGGAAATAAATAATAAAAAAGCAGAAATGTTAGATTGTAATGTCAGGATATCTACAAATCGGAAATACACCCACTGGAATCCTAACAGAATTAGAAGACACATGGTTTTATGTTTCATTGCTTTTTTAATAGAGAGAACCATTGAGATAGAATTGAAAAGAGCTTCTATTGATTATTCAACTACAAAAATTATTCTGATTTAGCAAAAAAGGTATTTCATAATTTTATAAGAAATATATTCTACTGGAGGAGTGTAAATGGAACAAAGTCCCTGGGCAGTAAGAAAAAGTATATTAACTTTAAAATTATTTTTCTAAAATTTGTTGGAAATTTACACAAAATCTTTATTTTTAGAGATATATGTAGATAAAAATGACTACAGAATATATTAAAAAACAAATAAAAATCATCCCACGAATTCCTCTGGAAGGAAATATTGATATTACTTATAGATGTAATAATAAATGCCTTCACTGCTGGATAAGAACCGAAGCAGATTATAAAGAACAGGAACTTTCCTTTGAAGAAATAACACATATAGTTGATGAAGCCAGGAAAACTGGTTGCCGCCAGTGGTCTATTTCCGGGGGAGAACCTATGTTAAGAGAGGATTTCACTGAAATCTTCGATTATATTACACGAAACTGCAGAACCTATTCCATTAATACAAATGGAACTCTTATTACTCCAGAAATAGCCTGTCTTATGAAAAGAAAGGGCAATAAAATGATTGCCCTCTATGGCGCAAGTCAGAAAGTGCATGACCATATCACAGGAAAGCCGGGATCCTTTGAAGCCACTATGAGAGGGTTTTCGTATCTTAAAGAAGCCGGTGCAGGTTTTACTGTTCAGTTAGTTCTTATGAGAGATAACTATCATGAGTTTAAAGATATGATAAAACTTGCAGACTCTCTGAGTCCTTATTATCGTATAGGAGCCTCATGGCTGTACCTTACCAGGTGCAGAGATAAAGAGAGAAATAAAGAAATTATAAAACAGAGGCTTTCTCCTGAAGAAGTAATAAAACTTGATGAACCTGATATATTTTACGAAGAAAATTATAAAAAAAATGGTGACTGCCAGATATTACAAGATGATTTTCTATTTGCTTCCTGTATAGGAAATAGAAAAGATTTTCATATAGATCCTTATGGAAAGATGTCTTTTTGCTGTTATGTTGTAGAACCTTCTATGAGATATGATTTAAAAAATGGAACTTTTGAAGACTGCTGGGAAAATTTTATTCCTTCTTTATGGAATAAAGTACAAGGCGGAGAAGAGTACAGGAAAAATTGCGGCTCCTGTGAGTTAAGAGAAAGTTGTAAGTGGTGTCCTGTTTACGGTTATCTTGAACATGGAAGATATTCTGCCAAGGTGAAATATCTCTGTGAAGTAGCCAGAGAAAATCAAAAGTTTAAGGAGGAATGGATGAAGAATAACAGGAGGTACTATAGGTGTGCTGATATTACCATACAGGTAGATTCAGAACTTCCCATAAATAAAGATACTTTCCACGCTAAAATTAAAGCTTTTGAAGTAAATGGACCGGGTAAAGAAAATATTTTCATAAAACATCATTTTTATCTTCCTGATATTAAAGAAAAGGATCTTGAGAAAGAGTATTACAGAAAACCGCCATGGGCAATATATAAAAAGGGCGGTAACTGGATATATCTTGGTATATCAAATATAGAAGGAGACAACTCTCTTCGGCAGGTAGCAGTCTTTAATAATGATTATACCAGAGGTAACATATATAATCCAAATAAAGAGATGTTTTATTGTATGAAAAATAGTGGTTCTATAGCTTTTTTCCCATCAGATCAACTTCTTCTGGCAAGAGTAATGGCAAACCGAAATGGCTTCTATCTTCACTCTGCAGGAGTAATACTGGATAAAAAGGGATTACTTTTTGCCGGTCCCTCTACTGCAGGAAAATCCACTATGGTTAAAATGTTAAAAGGAAGAGCAGAAATCCTCTGTGACGACAGAATAATTATAAGAAGATGGTCTGAGGGATTTAAAATCTATGGCACCTGGAGTCACGGTGAAGTACCTGATGTATCCCCTAATTCTGCTCCTCTCAGGGTTATTTTCTTTCTTGAGAAATCTAAAGAAAACAAAATCATTCCTCTTAAAGATAAGAAAGAAATTACAAAAAGGCTTCTTCTCAATCTTATAAGGCCCTTTGTCACTGTAGACTGGTGGGAGAAAACCCTCACAGTTTTAGAGAAGGCTTCTCTTGAAGTTCCCTGTTATATCCTCAAATTCGATAAAAGCGGAAAGATTATTAAACTCCTGGAGGAACTTTAATGTAACAGGTTTTAGTGTAACAAAAATTTACAGAGAGTAAAGAAGGATTTAATGTTTCTATAAGAATTTATATATAGATGCTTTTTATAAAAAAGTCTATATCAGAGATTTTTCATCATATAAGAGAAAATATTGTATTTAGTAGTAAACATATAAAGAAAGAGGTCCTTAACAAAATGAATTTAAATTCTCCAATTTCAAAAAACAATAAACACTTAAAAAAATGGGTACCTCCACAGCTAACTATATTGATAAAAGCGGACTCAGGCAGATGTGAGAGTGTGCTGGTTACTTGTAAATCTACAACCGCTAACTCTCCTAGAGGCCCTTACAATCATAATAATAGGTGTATATTTTTCTGTTTTAATACTTGGACATGTAGCGAAACAACAATAATATCTTAAGGTATAAAGGATTATTATAACTTAATTCTCCTATTGTAACAACAAGCATTATTTTATACCATTTCGCTATCAAGTGTATTAAATTCAGCATTGAGACTTATTACCTGTCTTTCCATCTTAACTCTACTGATATGAGTATAAATAATTAATATGTTAAAATTCTGTAAGCCAGAGAGTATACGGGTTTCCTTCTTCTCACTTCTCACTTTTCCCTTGTAAAAGACACCTTTTTTCTATTATACTATGATTATTCTGATTTAGAAAAAAAGGTATTTCATAATTTCACAAGAAATATATTCTACCAGAGGAGTATAAATGGAACAAAGTCCCTATGCAGTAAAAAAGAGTATATATGAGGTAAAACTCTGGGAAGGAGATAAACCTCTTCTTTCGAGTCTTAATATTGAACTTACTGAAAGATGTAACAATAAGTGTATCCACTGTTATATAAATCTTCCGAAAGATGATAAAGAAGCTCAAAAAAAGGAAATGACAGGAAAAGAGATAAAAAAGATACTGAAAGAAGCGGCACTTCTCGGATGTATGCAGATAATGTTTACAGGGGGAGAACCTCTTTTAAGGGAAGATTTTGATGAACTTTACATATTTACAAGGAAACTGGGGATAAAGGTTTTTATTTTTACAAATGCTACTCTTATTGATGAAAAGAGAGCTGAACTTTTCTCAAAGATACCTCCCGGGGAAAAGATTGAGATTACAATCTACGGAATGAAGAAAAGGTCTTATGAGGCAGTTACGAGAAATCCCGGGTCTTTTGAGTCTGCTATGAAGGGGGTAAATCTGCTTCTACAAAAAAAAGTGCCTTTTGTCGTAAAAGGGGCTATTCTTCCTCAGAATAAGGAGGAAATAGAAGAGTTTGAAGAATGGGCGAAGACTATTCCCTGGATGGATAAACCGCCGGGATATGCTATGTTTTTTGATCTGAGAGGAAGAAGGGATAAACAGAAGGATCTTATAAAAAAAGTAAGACTGAGTCCGCAGGAAGGATTAGATATTATTACCAGGAAAAGAAAAGAGTATATTAAAGAAATGAAGGAATTTTGCGGAAAATTTATGAAGCCTTCAGGAGATAAGATCTTTTCCTGCGGTGCAGGTACAGGAGGAGGAACTGTTGATTCTTACGGGAAATTTCAGCTCTGTATGTTGCTTCGCCATCCTGATACGGTTTATGATTTAAAAAAGGGAAGCCTTAAGGATGGTATAGAGAATTTCTTTGTGAAAATAAGGGAAATAAAAGCTACAAATAGTGATTATCTTAATAGATGCGGGAAATGCTTTTTAAAGGGACTCTGCGAACAATGTCCCGGGAAATCCTGGTCTGAACATGGGAGTCTTGACACTCCTGTGGAATATCTCTGTGAGATAGCACATAAACAGGCGGAATTTCTGGGATTGCTGGAAGAAGGAGAGAAGGCCTGGGAAGTAGTGGAGTGGAAGGAAAGGTTAGATCGATTGACTGGAAAAGAAAAATCAGATAACTCGACTTTGGCCGTTTTATAAATTAGACTTTACTTATTTATTCCTTTATAATAACAAGGCTTTTTAGAGTAATCTTGGGAGGATTTATTTATACTCAGAAGAACAGGGCAAACAAAAAGCCATATTTACTTTACATAACGAGGAGAAAACAATCTATGGAGCAAAAGATAAATATCAAAAACACATACTGCCAGTCTGAAGATGTGGTGGCAAGGGAAATACACGGGGAATTTATTATTATCCCCATAACATCAGGGATAGGAGATTTAGAAGATGAACTCTATACCCTTAATGAGACAGGAAAAAATATATGGGACAGACTGGACGGTAAGAAGAGTTTAAAGGAAATCGCAATGGAATTGAGTAAAGAATTCGACGCCCCGTTGGAAGAGATAGAAAAGGATGTGGCAGGCCTTACAGAAGAACTTCTTGTAAGGAGAATTGTCCTTGAAGTCTGATAAGGAACTTCATCTTTACGGTCAGGATTTACTGGAACTTCTCTGTGCTGTCCTTTCTAAAGGAGCAGGTTTCAGATTTCAGGCAAAAGGCTTCAGTATGTCTCCTTTTATAAAAGACGGAGATGTTATAACAATATCCCCTGTTAAAGGAACTGTAAGCCAAATAGTTCCTTTCATACATCCTGAAGGGAAAAATCTTCGTGTTCACAGGATTGTCTGGAAAACCCGTGGAAAATTTCTTATAAAAGGTGATCACTGTAACGAATCAGATGGTCTTATCCCTGAGGAGAATATACTGGGACATGTGGAGAAAATAGAAAGAAATGGGAAAAATATCAGATTCGGTCTTGGAAAGGAACGGCACCTTATAGCCTGGTTAAGCAGGAAAAGGATTTTAAATATAATGCTTTTTTTAGGACGACTACTCATACCTTCTTTTATAAGGAGAAGAATATTATGAAGACAAATTTTATCACTTCAAAACCTCTTCCGGCATTTGAACTGTGGGAGAAAACTAAAGATAAAAGCCCCCTTTATTCTTTTGAGATGGAAATTACTGAAAGGTGCAATAATGACTGCACACACTGCTATATAAATCTTCCTGCCGGAGATAATGAGGCAAAAAGAAAAGAACTTTCTTTAAAAGGATTTAAACCCATAGTGGATGAAGCGGTAGAAATGGGAGCTATGTGGTGTCTTCTTACAGGAGGAGAACCACTTTTAAGAGAGGATTTCTTTGATATCTATCTTTATCTCAAGAAAAAGGGACTTTTAATTTCAGTTTTTACTAATGCCACCCTTATTACAGAGGAACATATAAAGTTTTTTAAAAAATATCCTCCCAGGGATATAGAGGTTACAGTTTACGGCGTAACGGAAAAAACTTATGAGAAAGTTACCAGAAGGACCGGTACATTTAAGCTGTTTATGAAAGGCCTTGAGAGGGTCCTTAAAAATAATATTAAAGTAAGATTTAAAGCTATGGCTTTAAGATCAAATGTTCACGAACTGCCTGAAATTGCCCGTTTCTGCAGAGAGAGAACAAAGGATTATTTTCGTTTTGATCCCTTTTTGCATCTCAGATATGACAGAAATGAAAAGAGAAATAAAGAGATTATTTCTGAAAGGCTTTCCCCGAAAGAAATAATAGAAATAGAAAAAAATGACTCTGAACGATTTGATTCTCTGAAAAAAAGTTGTGATAAGCTCATAATGCCTTCTGCCTGTGAGAAAACCTGTAATCATCTGTTTTACTGTGGAGCAGGACAGGGAAGTTTTAACATCAGCTCTGACGGAATTTTTCGTCTCTGCTCTTCCCTCTTTCATCCTTCCTGTGTTTATGATCTTAAAAGGGGTTCTCTAAAAGATGCCTGGTATAATTTTGTGCCGAAAGTAAGAGAATTCCGATCAGATTCCAAAGAATTTCTTGAAAGGTGCCACATATGCCCCCTGATAAACCTCTGTATCTGGTGTCCTGCCCATGCTCACCTTGAAACAGGTGAAATGGATAGGTATGTAGAATACTTCTGCTCTGTAGCACAAAGTAGAGAAAAGATGCTTACAGAAAAATTATGAAGAAATTCCTGAAAACTTATAGAAAATTTAATTACCATACCTATCTTTACCCCTTCTGGAAGGAGGCAATCCTTTTATTAGCTTTAAGCGGTCTTACTATGGGACTGAGTCTTGTTAATCCCTATCTGACAAAACTCGTTGTAGACAGGGCTTACGAGAGTAAAGACTTAAAACTTTTCATAACTCTTGTAATAATAGGAGGAGTTCTTTTTATATTAAATAATGCCATAGGAGGCATAAGCGGTTATTTAAACACCTATATAAGGATAAAGATAAAATTCAGTCTTACTGTGAAGATCTTTAAAAAACTCCAGGCTCTTCCCTACAATTACTTTCAGAACAGTACCACAGGGCAGAGTCTCTATAAATTTAATTATGATATTGAAAATATAGCTAACCTTATTTCCGGTGTAATTCCTCAGATCGTCTTTACCTTAATAAAAACCTTTATTGTCTTAATTATTATCTTCTTTTTAAACTGGAAACTGGCTTCAGTGGCACTTATTTTAATGCCTCCTGTATATTATATAACCTATTATTTTAATAAAAAGCTGGAGAAGAAATGGAAAAACTGGATAGAAAGTAATCAGAAGGTCTTTGGAATGCTCCAGGAAATCCTCACACATATACATCTTATAAAAGCCTTCGGAAAAGAAAGGGAACATAAGAGAAAATATATAGGTAATCTTATTGAGAGTATAAGATATAATCTTGAAAGCCAGAAATGGCAGTCTGTGATTTCCTTTATAAATATGTTAATCTGCAGACTTGTTCTCGGAATAATACTCTTCTACGGAGGCTATGAGGTAATAAAAGGTGAACTCCTACTGGGAAGCCTTATAGCCATAGGGCTTTATTTAAATCAGCTTTCAGGTCTTCAGAATTCTTTTACCTATTTAATTCAAAATATTGTATTAAATTATATTTCCTGTGAACGACTTGATGGCATATTAAACGCGGAAATTGAAAAAGAAAAAAATACCGTCTCATTAAAAAACTGTGAAGGTCATATAGAATTTAAAAAGGTAACCTTCTCTTATGAAGAAGAAAAACCCCTTCTGGATAATCTGAGTTTCTCCATACCTGCCGGGTCTTTTGCAGGACTTGTAGGACCTTCGGGATGCGGAAAAACTACTATGGTCAATTTGATCTTAAGACTTTATAATATAGAAAAAGGTAAAATTCTTCTGGATGGATATAATAATGTAAGTAAAAGTGATCTTTTCAGACATACGGGAGTAGCTCTTCAGGATCCATTTTTATGGAATGATACGGTAGAGAATAATATAAAATACGGTAACAGTGATGCCACAGATGAGGAAGTAAGAGAGGCAGCAAAAATTGCCTGTGTAGAGGACTTTATACATCAACTTCCGAAAGGATATAATACGGTTATAGGAGAAAATGCATCTAAAATATCTGAAGGACAGAAACAGAGGATTTCCATAGCAAGAGCAATTATAAAAAAACCGAAGATACTCATTCTGGACGAAGGCCTTTCTTCCGTAGACTCTGAAACTGAAGATAAAATAGTAAGAAATTTAAGGAGTTTTTTGAAAGACTCCACTATAATAATTATATCCCATAGACTTTCTACTATGAAAAGAGTGGATACAATCTATTTCCTTGTAAATCCCGGGGAAATAGTCAAAGGTTCCCATAGAGAACTGTTAAAAAACAATGTAAGGTATCAGACCTATCTTAATATAGCCTGGGAACAGGGTATGGGAGGAACAGGAGAGGAGGAAATCTATGGCAGTATTCTGTGAAAAATGTGGTTGCGAAAATAATGATACTGCCCGATTCTGTAATGGTTAAGTATCCTATGAAGAAGGAAGAGAAGTAACAGGATTAACACTTCCCACCTTTAATCCCGGGAACCTTTGTTGCAATAATCTTATAAAATTTAACATACCTTTTAACTTTCCTCCTGGAGGAGGCATAGCCCGAAAATAAACATAAGGATCAATATTTAAATTTCTTAATTGAACCATATGGACAGGATTTTCCTCTAAAAAATTAAAAAGAGCTTCTATTTCTTCTTCTCTATCGGTAAAACCCGGCATAACAAGAAGATTAAGAGAAACAAAAATTCCGGATTCTTTTGCTAAATTTATAGCAGTCTTTACATCCTTAAAGGAATAGGTCTGAGGAAGAAAATAAGTCATATAATTATTCTCTATAGCACTGTTAAGGCCTATTCTTATACTGTCAAGACCTGCTCTGATTGCTTCCTTTATAACTTCCGGTCTGCTTCCATTGGTATTTAAATGTATGGTGCCTCTATCAGTATAATTTCTGATAGCCTTTATAGAAGACACAAGAAGATCTCCTTTTAGAGTGGGTTCTCCTTCACATCCCTGGCCGAAGCTCAATATGGCTTCAGAGGCATTCTGCAGATGCTTTACCCCTGCAGAAAGTATTTCATCAATAGAAGGAGTAAAGGCTATCCTTTCCTGAGGGGAAGTATTCTTTTTCTGAAAGGATATACACCCCAGGCAGGCCGCATTACATCCTGAAGAAAGAGGAATTCCTCCTTCCCACCGACAATAAAAGATATTTTGAGCATTATAACATTGATAGAACAGAGCACAATGAGAAAGATGACGGATAAGACGATTAAATGGTTCTTTTTTAAGCCTTTCTTCTATTTTTATTTTCAAATCATCAGTGTTGTACTTAAGGGGATTCCACTTTTCAGACTTTTCAGTCTCATGGGCAGCCACATAGAAACTGTTCCCTTTAAAAGCAACACAGGTGTAAGCAAATAAAGGAAGAGTCCTTACTCTTTTTCTTTCTTTATAAGCAGGAAGAAGAAGTCTCGTATAGCCGTTTGGCAGTAATGCACTTACAGAAGAAACATACCCTCTTACATAGGGGAACTTCTTAAAAACCTTTAATTTCTCTTCACAATTTCCCAGAGGAAAACGTTCAGGCATTAAATTTAAGCAGGTTCCGAAAGGTAAGGGTATCATCTCGGAGTTAAAGCACTTACGATAATCTCTACCATCAAAACCAAGGGCTTCTATATTCGGACTGTCATAAACCTGTCCGAGGTTATCAGAATAAACCAGATGAAACATAATTACATAGTGATGCGTAATGCGTGATGTATGACGGATCAATTAATTGCATCATAAATACATAGTAATGTTATTAATCTTTTCACTTCCCACTCCTACCTGCTCATAGAAAGGGCTTCCCTTGTAATAGTTTTCAAAAACTCTGCATTATGTCGTGACTTTCTGGTGCGATCAATAAGTAATTCCGTCATCTCTGTAGCATCAAAAACAGCAAAGGCTCTTCGGAGAAGCCATATCTTCTGCAGATCTGTTTCAGAAAGAAGAAGTTCCTCATGACGTGTTCCAGACTTCTTGAGATCAATAGCAGGAAATATTCTCTTTTCTGCAAGTTTCCTGGAAAGTTCCAGTTCCATATTACCTGTGCCTTTAAATTCTTCGTAAATTACATCATCCATCTTACTTCCTGTTTCTATAAGAGCAGTTGCTATTATGGTAAGACTTCCGCCTTCTTCTATATTTCTTGCGGCACCGAAAAAAGCTTTGGGTTTAATCAAAGCCATAGTATCAATACCACCGGAAAGAGTGCGGCCACTTGTAGGAAGAGCAAGATTATAGGCTCTTGCAAGTCTGGTGAGACTATCAAGAAGAATAACTACATCCCGCTTATGTTCTACAAGTCTCTTGGCTTTTTCCAGAATAAGTTCTGCCACTATGGTATGACTGTCTGGAGGTTCATCAAAAGTAGAACTTACTACTTCTCCTTTAATAGAACGCTTCATATCGGTAACTTCTTCCGGACGTTCACCTATGAGAACAGCTATTACTATAACATCCGGATAGTTTGTTGTTATACCATTTGCAATTTTTTTAAGAAGAATGGTTTTACCGGCCTTGGGAGGAGCTACTATAAGTGCTCTCTGTCCTTTTCCCAGGGGAGACATAAGATCTATTAACCTTACCTCTATTTCGTCAGGTACTGTTTCCAGGGTAAATCTCTGAAGGGGATATATAGGTGTTAATTTATCAAAAGGTATTCGCCTTCTTGCATTTTCAGCACTATCTTCATTAACAGTAATTACCTTCAAAAGACCATAATAACGTTCACCATTTTTAGGTGGCCTTATCTGTCCTATTACACTATCACCGGTGCAGAGATCAAAACGTTTAATCTGTGATTGTGACACATAAATATCATCTGAACCGGGTAAATAGCTCGACCTTCTTAAAAAACCATAACCGTCAGGTAAGATCTCAAGAACACCTCCTGCAAAAATAAGACCTTTCTGGTGGGTTTCATTTTCCAGGATCTTATATACAAGACTGTTCTTCTTAAGGTTATGATAACCTGTAAGGCCTTTTTCCTTTGCTATATCTAACAAATCGGCCCTGCTCATACTTTCGAGTTCTTCAAACTCCACTAAAAATCACCTCTCTATTTAACTTTCCTGTCTATTAATAATATTTAAACAAATCCCGAATAACACTATTATTCCTCCCAGAAGTACAAGATAATTCACATATAAATCACCGAAAAAACAATTACTCTCCATACTTTTTGAAATGCCATCAGCAAAATAATAACTCGGTAAACATCTGGAAAGAGTCCAGAGAAAATTTGAACTCTCAGATAGTATTAAGGGTACCAGTAAAAGTATAAAAACCAGTGAATTAATCGAATTTGCTGTACTCTGAGATGGAGATATAAAAGCAACAAAGATACCCCAGATAGAGAAAAAAACACCTCCCATTAATAAAATAAATAATATATTAGGAATATTTCCTGTCAGTCCTCCATTTAAACCCATAAGTATAAGAGATGAAACAAAAGTCAGTAGAACACCCAGGAGACCTTTACCTATTACAAATTCATAAATACTTACCGGTGATACAAGTAATGCATTA
>JAKJGF010000048.1 GCA_022704525.1 Bacillota bacterium
GAAATTGTAAATATTGATGAACTTGAAGAAGCTGTTATTACTAATTTAAAGTATTTCTTTGATAATCCACAAGAGGTGATGTCAATTTGTAATATTTAGGACAAGACTTTTTAGAATTACTCTAATATTTTTCGGACATTACTTTTTGTACTTACTCTAAAGATCAACAAATTTTGGGGTTCTGATCTGTAGAGTAAGGGCTATTATGTTGGAACTTCAGGCACTGTAACTGCTGATACGATACAGAGGTATATTGATGAGCAAAAAAACAATCTGTGAACAGAGGCGTGCTATTCATCTCCGTCCCCTTGTGGGCGGAGTCATTGACTTAATATATAGGCTTATAGTCTCACCACTTACTATAAGGGTATTTAATCAAATTCGAATTAAAATATTCAGGCTTTCCTGTCACTTCTTCTCCAACCCATGATGGCAACTCAAGGGATTGTTTCTCATCTGTGAGTTCCACTTCGGCCATAATAAGACCTTTATTATCACCGAAGAATTCATCAATTTCCCAGATAAGTCCTTTATAAGAAATTTTATAACGCTTCTTCTCTATAAGAGGTTTTTCGCAGAGATTTGTAAGTATTTCATATGCATCTTTTCCGGGAATTTCATATTCATATTCTGCCCTGCTTGCTCCCACACTGACTCCTTTAATAGTTAAAAATCCCTTCTCATCTATCGTGCGAACCCGAATGGTTCTTTCTTTTACTGTAGAAAGATATCCCTGACGGCAGGTTATTCCCTCTGCTCCCTCGCGCCAGGAATCATTTTTTAATAAAAATTTTCTTTCAATTTCTTTGTTCACTTTTATTAATTGTTTTTCACTGTCCATGCTGTGTTGGCCCGATGTTATATAAGGGGGATTGAAATTTCCTTCCTTATCCCATCTTTGTAATGTATCAATAGATTTAGGTATAAGGTGTACGAATTCTCCTGTATTAAAATACTTTTACATAACTTCTATTTTTTTTACTAAAAATATCATTTGTTATATTATATCATATAAGTTAGATACACTATTTAATCTCATATACTTTTACGTAAAATTTGATTGTCCTTTTTACTTTTTCTCTCCAGACTTACCGTAAATAAATTCTGTTTTTGTAATACCGTCTGCTATCTGAGAAGACATTTTTTTCTGTAAAGCTTTTACAAAACGATTTATTTTTTCAGGTTTTTCGGCAGAGTTAATATCATAACTGAAAGAAAATTCTCCTATAACAGGTGTAGAGGTATCACCCTGATTGTACCATACGGTAATGGAAGCTTCTCCTGAGACGCCTCCAAAATCTATTTCTCCCAGTTTCATTTTATATTCTTCTATTTTTTTATTATTGACATATGTAAGAGGTGTTGAAAGGGGAAGACCGAGATCCTTAAGGCCAGGATAAACCTCTCCATAATCGCCCAGGGTATAACCCACTTCATTTGTTAACTTTGCTTTTCCGCTTATGGAATAAACATTTTTAATAGTCTCTTTACCTGCTACGATATCCTCTTCAAATTTTATCTCTCCTTTTATGCCTTTTGCTACAGATACATCTTTTTTTGCTGCAACATCTATATCTTTATTTCTATATTTTAAAACCAGTTCATATTTATTACTCGAACTTTTTAATTCATTTTTCTGTCTTCTCCTGAGGGTATAACCACTTTTATTAAGAGCAAAATCAGGTGTATCAAGATAGCCTATATAACGGGGAGGTTTCATTGTGGGAGAAGAAGCACTCTGTAGAGTAAATCCTTCTTCTTCTGCTATTTTCTTTATACCTTCCCAGAACTCTTTCATTCCTTTTTCCGGATTCTCAAAAAGTTCAGATTTTAAAAGAAATTTGTATTCTCTGGAGGTAAGTTCCATTTTTCTCCAGAGTTTATCTTCCACTGAACTGATCCTGCCGGATTTGTTAACTGAAGAAAATTTTCCAGCAGAAGAAGAGAAATTTATTTTTTCACCTGATATAATAACTAAATCCTTTGTGGCTAAATCAAACTCTGTGTTTACATATCTCACTACAGGAGGGGTATGAGATGCCGTATTTATAATCATATAATTTTCTCCCTGCTATAAAAAATTTATAAAATCCATCAGGTTAACCTGACTCTGGACTTTGTTCCACCAGTACGCTGGTTATGAATTGTCCCTGTAATATCTGGTTTTGTTCGATTCTAAAAACTCAATCACCCGGCTTTTTCCCTAAATCAAAGTATTAGTGGAATAGTATCTCTCTATTATGAGATTCTCTTAAAATTAGATATATGGTGTTATCCAGATTATGATTGTAGTTCTTACGATAATCTCTTATTAACTATATACCGGCATAAATTTTATTTAGAAGGTTTATAAACACATCGAAAACCTGTTAGCCCGTTTGATATAGTCGGGTTATCGCCATTTCTTGTAGAACATCTAAAAACCTTCGGATCATCATCCCGCCAGGAACCGCCTCTTATTACCTTCCAACTTCCTGAAGAGGGACCCTGAGGGTTTTCCTCCGGACTTTCGGTGTAGTATTTATTATCATACCAGTCAGAACACCATTCATTTATATTTCCCGCCATATCCATAACACCATAGGGACTTTTTCCATCAGGGAAACTGCCCGGTGGTAAAGTTCCCCGTCCTGCCATCATAACTATCATCTTCTCCAGGAGGTTAGATAGATCCATTTTTCTGTTATTACATTTATTGATTTCCCAGAGATTGCCCCAGGGATACTCTCTCTGATCGTTACTTCTTGAGGCTTTTTCCCATTCTGCTTCTGTAGGAAGTAATTTCCCTGACCATGTGGCATAAGCTTTTGCATCATACCAGGTTACTTCTACAACGGGATAGTTCATCTTCTGGGGAGAGTAATATTTCATCCAGTTTCCCTGACTTACATATCCTGTTTCTTGAGTAAATTTTGTGTACTGTTCATAGGTAACAGGATATTTATCTATATAATAATCATACAGAATAATTTCGTGTACAGGCTTTTCATCAATGGAGGAAGTGCTTCCCATTTTAAAAGCTCCTCTGGAGATAAGTATCATTTCTGAATTATCCTTCGGATGAACTATAGATTGCACAGGAATTTCTACTCTGGCTGTAAGAGCGGATATCTTTGAAGGAGCAGAAGAAATACAGTCAAGACAGTATTTAAATTGATCTTTAATAAAAAGATCGCTAAGAGGAAATAATTTCTCACACTTATTACATTTCTCCTGTTCTATAAATTCAATCTGCATTTCTTCCTGATGAAGTTCTATAGGAGGAAGTTCCTCTTTTAATGAACTGACATAAATAGGGGGTTTAACATGATAAGATTGAAGAGCTTTTTTCATTTCTTCTGCACAGGCAAACCTGTTTTCAGGATTTTTATCCAGAGATTTTATGATAATTCTTTCCAGTTCAGGTGATATATCTTTATTAACAGCAGTGATGTGCTCAAAATTAAAAGGTAAAGGCGCAAGTCCTGAAAGGAGATGATGTAGAGTTGCTCCCAGAGAGTATAAATCACTTCTGATTTCCGGTGTTCCTTTCCATTGTTCCGGTGACAGATATCCCGGAGTACCAATAATAGTTTTCTGTGTCTTACTCTCAGACTGGACGGTTCTGGCTATGCCAAAATCTACAAGAATTGGCCTTTCATCTGAAGTCCGAATCATTATATTAGATGGTTTTATATCACGATAAATTACAGGTGGATTCTGGTTGTGAAGATATGCTAAGACATCAAGTATCTGAAGGGCATATCGTACCACTTTGTCTTCCGATAATCCTGGATTACCCTCTTTTTTTAATATCTCTTCAAGATCAATACCATCTATAAATTCCATTACAATATAATAACGATTCTTTTCTATGAAATAATCTATAATAACAGGTAGATTCATATGCGTCAGATGGGCCATTATAAAAGCTTCTTCCTCAAATCTCTTAATTGCATAATTCTGTTCCTGAAGAGTGTTATATTCACCAAACATTTCTTTTACGGCACAATCTCGTTTTAGCCTCACATCTCTTGCTTTATAAACTGATCCCATACCGCCTGCCTTTACAAGGGATAATATCTCATAGCGTCTGTCTAACAGTGTTCCCAGAGGAAGATGGTCTTTAGATAAAGTTATTACAAGAGTCTGGCCGCAATTAGAACAAAATTTTGCTGCCTCTCCATTGGAAGTTCCACAATTAGAACAAAAGTGTGCCATAATGGGTCTTCAATGATCGCTGAAGGATGATTGATATTTAACTTCTCACTCTTCAACCTTCATTCCTGACTTCTCCTTACTTATAATCAAAATTATTTATTTTCCCTCTATCTAAAAATACCTGTCCATCAAATGTCACATAACCTTCTTTTCTCAGATCAAGTATAAGATCCATATGGATACAGGATTTATTCAATCCTCCCACTTCCGGGTATGAATCTCCCAGGGCAAGATGGATACTGCCACCAAGTTTTTCATCAAAAAGTATATTATGGATAAGGCGTTTTATTTTATAATTCGTTCCAAACCCCAGTTCTCCTACATAAGAAGCACCTTTATCTGATTTAAGAATCTCTTTAAGAAAATCTTCTCCTCTGTCTGCTGTTGCTTTCACAACACGGCCTCTTTCAAACCACAGTCTTATACCCACCATTTCTCTATCAAGATAGTCATTTCTTAAAGGGAAATATATGTGTCCTTCAACACTTTCTTCTACAGGTGCCGTATACACTTCTCCACAGGGAATGTTCCGAAGACCGTAACTGTTATGGAAGGTTCTTCCTTCTACAGACATAGAAAGATCTGTATCAGGAGCAACAATCCTTACGTGGGAAACCTTTCCTATTGATTTTATAAGTTCCTCCTGGCGTTTATAGAGCTTATCCCATTCCCCCAGAGGATCAGGTTCATCTGCAAAACAGGCACTGTAGACATAATCTTCAAAATCGTGAAGAGACATACCTGCGTCCTGGGCAAAAGAATCAGTAGGAAATATGGTAAGAGACCACCGGTCTTTTTTCATATGAATATCTCTTACTGTTTGTTGGGCCTGTCTCCTCATACGCTGTCTTGCAGGGGAAATATTGGCCAGGGTTTTCGTATTTTTATGACCGTATATATATATCCTGGCATCGGTATGTTCCGCTTCATAAAGTTCTGTTCTGGATACAAAAGAAATCTGCTCCTCCTTTCCCTGTTGAAAGAGAATTTCCATTAAACGAAGGGAATCGACTCTTACAAGAGGATAAGCTCCTGCCTCAATTACTTTCAAATAAGTCTCTTCAAGAAGAGGAAATCCTTCATAGCCGGCAGTAAGTACCACTTCTTCCCCTGCTTTAACCCTGGCAGAGTGATTTACCAGGATATTTGCCACATTTACTACTCTTTGATCTCGCATTTTTTAAATTAAACCTCCAATACAATCAAATAAAAGAGCCACGCTTTAAAGCTTCCCCTGGGTCATACCAGACAACATCTATAAAGTTTTGTATTTCTCGTACAAATTTATATATAATTTCTCCATCAATGGGAAAGTTTTTATGCTGATTTTTTATTTCCTCAAAGATACTTCTTTTTTCAAAAGGTAACCGCCTGGCATGACGCAATAAAAAAACATTATCTATATCAGTTAATCTACAATCTTCCGGTCAAATCTTTTTTAGCACATTCGAGAAGAACTGTTTCAGAACCTGAGAAAGGATCGATAACAACATCATCGGCGTGGGCAAAACTTTCTAAAATATAATCAACAAATTCAGGAGTAAATTGCCCACGCCAATTAAATAAATTTGATCTGGTTTTATTTCTTACATCCAGTTTATCCTGTAATAACATTATTAAACCTCTTAAATAGAATTCTCCCGGCGGGGTAGTCTATTAATAAATACTAGAGAGTAATTTTCTCCTTCATCATCCTCCGGGCAAGCTTTGCTCCTTCCCAGATAGTTTCATATCCTGTGCACCGACACAGATGTTTTTCCAACACTTTTTTTATTTCTTCATCTGTAGCATCAGGAGACTTTGTAAAAAGGGCGTGAAGAGTCATTATATATCCGGCAGTACAGAAACCGCACTGAATAGCACCGGCCTGTATAAAAGCTTCCTGTATGGGATGAAGTTTATTCCCTTCACAGATACCTTCAATAGTGAGAATTTCTTTACCTTCTGCTTTAGCTGCTTTTATTATACAGCTTCTTACTGCTTCACCGTTCATTATTACAGTGCAGGCGCCACAGGCACCATGACCGCATCCATTCTTGGTTCCAGTAAGATCGAGTTTATCTCTTAAAATATCTATGAGCATTGTCTTATCGTCATAATGAACGGTATGAGCTTTACCGTTTACTGTTAATTGCATAGTTTTCATTATTTCTTACCTCCCATTTTTTCTAACAAGACCTTGGCTTTTACAGGGATTTCAAATAAATCTACTCCTGTAGCATCTTTTATCGCATTCAACACCGCAGGAGGTATACCTATGACAGGATGTTCGGCAATACAACGGGCACCAAAGGGGCCTGCTTCATCAGGAGTTTCTACAAATTTTACTGTAAATTTCTCAGGCATCTGTGATAATTTTGGTATTTTATACTGATTTAAATTTGCATTTTTAATCTTTCCTCTATCATCAAATATAAGCTCTTCAGTTAAAGTAGCACCATAACCCATCATCATCCCGCCTATCATCTGAATTCTTGCAAGGCTGGGATTAAGGGTTCGACCAAGGTCTATGGCAACAGCCAGATGGGTAATATCTACATCACCGGTATGCTTATTTATTTTTACTTCTGCTCCTTCACAGGCGAAGGTCCAGGTTCCTGCACAGTTACCCTGACCTGTTTCAGGATGGGGGAACTGCACATTTCTTATAAGATAAGAACCACCTGTTACTATCTGTTCACCCACGCCATGGCCATCAGGAGATAGATAGGCCTGAGCGAGTTTTTTTGTTTCAAATCTCAAATTCAGATCACTCTTTGAGGTTATAAATTCACCCTCATATTTGAGATCCCCTATATGACGGTGATAAATTGCGGCAACAGTTTCAAGCATCTTCTGAATGGCTTTTTCACAGGCCTGAATTATGGCATTTCCTGCGCGATATGTAGTAATTGATCCTACAGTCTGCCATTCATAGGGAGAATGCTGTGTATCGACATGCTTAGAAATATGAATCTTCTCCAGAGGCACCTTCAGAGTTTCTGCTGCAATCTGTGAGAGAACTGTCTGACATCCCTGGCCCATTTCAATACCGCTTATACTTATATTAAAGGATCCGTCTTCACACATTCTGAGTATAGCGCCTGAAGAAGCATGAGGTATCATCATAGGAGTTTTCATAAAAGCTGCAAGACCACGGCCGTAAACAAAATTCTCATCTTCCTGTGGTTTGGGTACTTCATAAAGTGCCTGTTCCACTTCATCCAGGCACTTATAGAGATTTCCATTACCGGGTCTTATTATCTGCCCTATGGCATTTACCTTTCCATCACAGAGAAAATTCTTTCTCATTAATTCCTGCTGACTCATACCGAGTTTTTCTGCAAGTATATTCATTATTCTTTCACTCATAAATTGTGCCTCTGGATGACCATAACCACGATAAGCTCCTACAGGGGGTGTATTTGTGTAAACACCATAACAATCAATTTTACAGTGTTCATATTCATAAGGACCTGTTGCAACAAAGCCTGAAGCAGTAACAACATTACACCCTGTATCTCCATAGGCACCGTCTGCATAATAGAGGGAAGCTTCTATAGCAACAAGTTTTCCATCCTTTTTTGCTCCAACTTTTATTTTTCCTCTCATACCTCTACCTACAAGAGAACTTGTAAAAGCTTCTTTTCTTGTAAGTATAAGTTTTACAGGGTAACCGGGAACAAACCTTGATATATAGGCACACATAGGTTCTATGACTACATCTGATTTTCCACCGAAACCGCCACCAAGATATAGAGCTTCTACTTTTATATTTGCCATTGGTATATGAAACATCTGTGCTACAATTTCTCTGACTATAAATGGAGCCTGTGTGGAGGCTATTATACGAACACTCTCAGGGCTATCCCAGTAGGAGATGCATCCGTGAGGTTCCATCTGGACATGGCTTAAAAGAGGATAATAAAAATTTTCTTCTACTGTGATTTCAGCTTCTTTAAATCCTTTTTCTATATCTCCTTTTCTGAGTTTATAATGATGAAATATATTTGTTCCTTTTACCGGAGGAAAACCGGGAACTCTAAAATATTCATGATTTCTTTCATGAATTATGGGAGCTCCTTCTGCTATTGCTTCAAGAGGATCTATTACATAGGGAAGTGGTTCATAATTAACCTTTATTTTTTTTGTTGCCTCTTCAGCCTGTCTTTCAGTCTCTGCTATAACTGCCGCCACACCTTCACCGGCATGTCTTACTTTATCCGTTGCAAGTGGGGGTTGATCCTTTATACAGGCACCGAATAGTATATCACAACCCTGAGCTGTGACAACCTTCATTACTCCGGGCATTTTTTCAGCTTCGGAAGTGTCTATTGATAATATCTTTGCATGGGCATATTCTGCACGAAGTATTCTGGCATAAAGCATCCGTGGGAGCTTTATATCTGCTACAAACTGGGCTTTACCTGTAACTTTGTCGTAAGCATCAGTTCTGAGTATAGATTTCCCGATACATTGTAAATCCATAGATATTCCTCCTAGATAATAATTTACTAATAGATTATAATTATAATAAAAAATTATGGTTAATGCAACAGATTTATTAAGTTCTTCTGAAATATGAAAAGTGAAACGAAACGTTTCACTTTTTTAAACTTTACTATAAAATTTTTTAAGAAATTAACTAAAAAGGTATTTCTTCCAGCTCCCCAGTGGTAAATTCTTCATTTACCTCTTCATTGAGATAAGCATTATTCTGTTCGGAACCATTAGAATTGTTATCCCCTTTAGGACTTATAAATTTAATATTTTCTGCAATTACCTCTGTAACAAAATGAGTTTGTCCATTTTTTTCATAATTATGACACTGGAGATAACCTTCAACAAGTATCTGTTTACCCTTTCTTAGATACCTGTCTGCGAATTCAGCCCGTTTCCTCCAGCATACAATTTTAAAAAAATCAGTCTCGCTGGTCTGTGAATTTCTGTAAGGCCTGTCTACAGCAAGAAAATATGTACTCAGTGGCACTCCCTCCAGAACGTATTTAAATTCAGGATCTCTTGTAAGCCTTCCCACCAGGATAACTTTGTTATAACTATACATAACTTACCTCCTAATAATAATTATTTACTGACCTGAGCATGTCATAATTGTTTCCCCTTCGTTACGCGTCACGCGTTACGCGTCACAAATTTTAAAGATACATTATTTATGCTCTTCTCATTAATAATAAAAGCTTTTAGAATTATTTTAGCTTTTATGTTATTACTATAAAATTCATTATTTTAAAATTCAAGTAACAAGTAGATAACAATTTTTATAAATAGTTGATTTGCTGAGAAGGAAGTTTCAGTAAAATGTCTAAAAGTGTGTTTATGAAAAATTTTTTATCATTTTTTTTTATTGATAAGAGAGGTGTAGAAGCTGGTGGAGGATAATGGTTCAAAACAGCCCAGAAGATTTACCAGAAGATCTTCTGGAAGTTTATTTAAACCCCGTGAAAGAGATAGTAAAATACAAAAACCGCAATTTATAAAACCAGCGAGTGAACTCTTATCAGATGATCAGAACAAAAGATTACAAAGTGATAGAATAAGCCTGGATAGAAGAAAAAGTTTTTCAGAAGAGAGCAGAAGATTTATTCCAAAAGAAGAAAGATACCCTCGAGGACAACAGGAACAACAATTATCCCAGAATAAAGCCTACATGCAACAGCTTGAACAGCTTGAACAACAATCTGCCGAGTTAGAAGAAAGCTGGAAAACATTTGAAGAAAATAAAAGAAATTTTGAAGACCATATAGAAGAAGAAAGAAAAAAGCTTGAAGACGGATGGAATGAAGTAGAGGAGAAAAAAAGCTTTCTCCATCAAAAAATCTCTGAGCTGGAAAATGAAAAAAAGAGATTACTTGAAAATATTCAAAAAGATCTGGAAGATAAACGTAACTTCCTTGAAGAAAGCTGGAAACAGCTTGAAGAAGAAAAAAAAGACCTTTCTACAAAGCGACAGGAATTAGAACAGGAAAAAAATAATCTCCTGGAAAATGCTCAGAAATCTCTGGAAGAAGCTCAACAGAAACTGCAGACAGAGATAGAGCAATTTAAAAATGATAAAGAAGTCTTTGAGGTTGAAAAAGAAAGAGAAAGAAATGTAATTGAAGAAAATAAAAAAGAGTTGGAAGCTGAAAAAACAGGATTGGAATTAAAGCTTGAAGAACAGAAGAAAAATCTTGAGGTACTTATAAATCAGATAAAAGAAGAAAAAAGTCTATTAGAACAGGATAAGGCAAAAATACAGGAAAATTATCAAAATCTACAAAGGTTACAGGAACAACTTGAACAGGAAAAACAGAATATAACTCTTCAAAGTAATAGAGAATACGGTGATTTACAAAGTAAATTACAACAGATTGAAGAGGAAAAAAATTCTATAATCAATCAGCTATCAGAAGATAAAAATACTTTAGAAATCAGACTTAAAGAACTGGAAGAAAAAAATAACTATTTTCAGGAACAGCTAACCTCCAGAGAAAAAGACTTTGATACAAAAGAAAAAGAGCTTGAAGAAAAGATTAATTTTTTAGAATCTGAGAAGAAAGATTTTCAGGCAAAAGTGTCAGAAAAAACAAAAGACTTAGAAGATCTGCAAAAGGATCTGGAATTAACCAGAAAAAAACTTGAAGAAGAAAGAGACTTTATAATAAAAGAAAAAAATGATATAACAAAAGAAAAAATATCTCTGGAAAATGATAAGAAACTTCTAACAGAGGAAGGAGCCGCAGTTCTTAAAGAACAACAAATAGCTGTTGAATTTAGCTGGAAGCAGATTGCTGAAGAAAGAAAAAAGATTGCCTCAGATAAAAATGAACATCAAAAAAATGTAGAAGAGCTGGAAAAAAGGAAGTTTTTTCTTGCAAAAGAAACAGAAGAGATAGAGAATCGTAAGAAGAATATAGTAGATGAAGCAGATGTGATAATACAGGAAAAATATAGAAGACTCGATGAAGATAGAAAGAAATTTGAAGAATTGCAAATAGTAGCACAAAAAAGAATAGAAAAACAACAAAAAGATTTAGAGGAAATAAAAAAACAGTTCCTTATTGAGAGAAAAGAGCAGGAAGATAGAAATATAAAGAAAAAACTGGAACTGGATGAAGACAGTAAGAAGCTTGATTTTGAAAAACAGGATCTGGATTTTAAAATAAATGAACATAGGACTTTAGTAGAAGAAACTAAAAAACAATTAGACTATGAAAAATGGGAGGTTGCAAAGAAAAAAGAAGAGACAGAAAAAGAGATAAATACTAAAAAACAGGAACTTGAAAATAAAATAAGGGCATCGCAAAAAGATTATGATAAGCAGCTCAAAGAAATTTTCCAGAAAAAATTAAATCTTGAAGAAAAAGAGAAAAAGTATAAAGAAGAAACAGAAAAAACCAGAACTTCTTTAATGATGGAGACTCATGAGCTTGAAGTGAGAAAAGCTGAGTTTAAGAATGAATTAGAAATTCAGAAGGCCGAAATAGAAAAAGCAAAAAAGCAAATTGACTACAGTAAAAAAGAATTTGCTGCCAGATTAAGCAAACAAAAAAAATGGTTTGAAGATAGTAAGAAAGATCTGGAATATACAAAGCAATCTCTTGAAAATAAAAGAATTGAACAGGAAGAAAATCTTACAAAACTCAGACAGGCTTTCGAAGTAGAAAAAGATAGTTTTAATCAGTACGTAGAGAGAAAAGATATGGAAATAGAAGAAAAACAAAAACAATTTGATTATGATAAATGGAAGTTTTCTATGGATAAAGAAAATCTTGAGAGAAATATCCTTAAGGATAAGGAGGAAGTAGAAAGCAAAAAAGTTGAATTTGCAGCTTATGTAGAACAGACAAAGAAAAATTTTGCTGAGAATTTAAAACATCTTGATAAAGAGAAAAAATGTATAGAGGAAAGTAAAAAACAGTTAGAAGAAAAAAAATGGGAATATGAAAGATTGTGTGAACAGAAACGAAAACAATTAGATGAAGAAAGAAGTTCTTTTGAACAGGAAAGAGCTGCCCTTACAGATGCAAGATATGCCCTGAGTATAGAAAAACAGAATTTACTTAAAGAAGGGGAAAGACTTAAAAAAGAACTGGATTACGGACAGAAAAAGCTCTTAGAAGAAAAAATCGAATTTAGCAAGATAAAAGAGGGACAGGACAAATTCATACAAGAAAAGCAGGCCGAGTTTGATAAGGGAAAATTTGAATTTGAAAAGGGAAAATTTGATCTTGAAGAAGAGAAGAAACAACTTGAACACGGTAAAAAAGAACTTACAAACAAGGTAATGAAACATAAAAAATTTATTGAGGACACAAAAAAACAGATAGAGTATGAAAAGCAGATTCTGGGCAAAAAAAAGGAAGAACAGGAAAAAGAACTGGAGATAAAATGGCAGGAACTTAAAACCGAACAGTTTAACCAGGAAAAGTTTTTCGAAGAAAAAAGGAAAGTAATACAGGAAGAAAAGAAACAACAGGAACAATTTTTAGAGGAAGAAAAGAAACAACAGGAACAACTTTTAGAAAAAGAAAGAAAACAACAGGAACTTGAGATTAAAAAGAAAAAACTCAGTCTGGAGGAAGACATAAAGAAATTAGAAGAGAAGAGAAAAAAATTTGAAGAAATCAGTAAAGAACTTTCAATTAAACTAAGTAATCTGGAAGAAGAGAAAAAGCAAATTGACCTTAGTAAAAAAGATCTGGAAGACAGTAAAAGAAATTTGGAAAAAGAACGGAGTGAACTCCGTGAAAATGTTGAAAAATCAATAAAAGATGAACTGGAGCTATTAAAAAGAGATAAAGAAAATCTTGAAAAAGAGTTGAATAATATAAAAGAAGAATCTCTAAAAGAGCTGAATGTTTTAAGAGAGAATTTTGAAAAAGAGCTGAATAATTTAAAAGAAGAAGCTTTAAAGGATAAGACTCTTTTAGAAAATAAAAGCAAAAAATTGGAAGAGGAAAAAATAAATTTCCTTTCTCTGATTTCTCAGGGAGAAAAAAACCTGGAAGAAGTAAAAAAAGAATTTGAAGAAGAAAAGAAAAATCTCATATCACAAATTGATTTTAATAAAAACATTCTGGAAGAAAAAGATATTGAAAAAGAAAAATTACTTCAAGATGCAGATAATCTTATGAAAGAAAGAGTAGATACTTTAGAAAGAAATAAAGAAAAACTTGAAGAGGAAAATTTAAGACTAAAAGAACAAATTGAAAAAGATAAAGTACTTTTAGAAGAAAACATGAAAAAATTAGAACAGGAGAAAATAATTCTCCAGGATGATCTTTTTAAAGAGAAAGAAAAGCTGGAACAGCATGAGAAATTATGGGAAGAAGAAAAGAAGAAACTTAATATAGAACTGGAAAAAAGTAATTATGAGCTGAAAGAAATAAAACTTCAGATGGAAGAAGAAGTAAGAAATAAAATTTCCGATGCAGATAAAGAGAGAGAGTCCCTTGAAGAAGGTTGGAAAGCACTGGAAATAGAGAAAAAGGAAATTGAAAAGAGAAAAGAAGAATTACTCAGAAATGCCAGTGAAGCCCTCAAAGAAAAACAGGAATTGCTGGATTACAAAGAAGCTCAACTGGAAGAAGAGAAACAGGAATTTGAAAAAGAAAAAGAATTTTTGAAAGGACAATTCCAGAAGGCAGAGGGTGTTTCTACAGTTCAGATACAACCGGAACTTATTCAGGAAGAGTGGAATGAAATAATAAAAGCCAGACAGGATATAGAATTAGAAAGACAGGAATTAGAAAAGGAAAGAGAAAAGATTTTTGATGCTTCAAAGATATCTATAGAGGAACAGCAAAAAAGCTGGGCATACCTTGAAGAGGTGAAAAAAGAAATATATAAGGAGAAAGAAGAGTTAGAAGTATTCAGAAAAAGTATTGAAAATGGACAATCTGGCATGGCTAAGGAAAAACAAAAAAGCAGTGATTTATCTGTGAGTTCGGATTTGCAGGAACAGATGAAAATGATCGAAGAAAACTGGAAATCCATAGAGATGGCAAAACAGGAACTCAGACAGGAAAGAGAAAATTTAGAAATAGATATGGAAAAACTTCGTATATTTCAGAGTCCCAATGTATTCGAAGAACAGCAGAGAAGTTGGGAATATATGGAACAGGTAAAAAGAGAGATTTATGAAGAGAAAGCAGAACTGGATCAAATCAGAAAAGAACTTGAAGATAAAAAGATTTCTCATGGAAAAGGAAGTGTTAAAACCATTTCAGACGTGTCCTTTGAAGAGGAAAGAAGGCATATAGAAGAAAGCTGGAAAGAGATTGAAGAAATAAGACATGAAATGGAGAAAGAAAGAACAGAGCTGGAAAAGGAAAGAGATAGAATCTTTTTGAGTTCAAAAGAAATTTTAGCAGAACAACAAAGACAGTGGAACGAAATTGAAAGAGCAAGAAAAGAAGTCTTTATATCAGTCCAGAAAGAGAGCATAGTTCCGGAGGATGAAGAAATAGAGCAACAGAGGAGAAGTTTCAGAGAAGGATGGGAAAGACTGGAAGAAGCAAAACTCAGCCTTCAGGCAGAAAGAGAACAACTTGAAATGGAAAGACAGGCTCTTATAGAAAATGCAAATAGCGCTCTGGAAGAGAAACGGCAACTTCTGGAATATGACTGGGAGCAGCTTGAAGAAGAGAAGCGACTCCTTGAGGAAAATTGGAATGAACTTGAAAAGGAAAAAAGAAGATTGGGGCTTAATTAATTGACTGCTGAAAGCTTTAAACAATATAATAATCTGTAGAGGCAATTCCCACTGTGGTTGCTCCGTAAAGAGCAGGCAGAGGCGCCTGCCCTTACAGTGAAATGGTATTATTTGACCTATTTTACGGTTATATCGAGGGGATCTTGTATTAATTATGGAAGAACATTATGACGTAATAATTATAGGAGCAGGATTAAGCGGAGTATGTGCAGCTTTAGCATCTTCAAGAACAGGTGCAAAAACTCTTCTTGTGGAAAAATCAGGTTATCCGGGAGGTATGGCTACAGGGGCATGGGTACACAGTATGTTAACTTTTCATGGAAAAAAAGGTCATAAAATTATAGGAGGAATCCCGGAGGAAATTATTCAGAATCTTATTTCCATTGGAGGCAGTCACGGTCATATAAGAGATACTATTGGTGTAGCCTATTCGGTAACACCTAATAATCCTGATAAATTAAAATATATTCTTCTGAAATTACTTTCTAATTCTAATACATCTCTGTTATTTAATACACAGTTTATACACCCTTTTGTAGAGATGGATAGAATTAAAAAAGTAATTCTGGAAAATAGCCGTGGAAGTTTTAAAATATCCGGTAAAATTTTTATTGATGCTTCAGGAGAAGGTATACTTGCTTCAAGATGCGGGAATGATTTTGAATATGGACGTAATGGTAAAGTACAGCCCATAACTCTTATTTTTAAAGTCAGAAATGTAGATATGAGAAACTTAGTAGATAATATTCTTCAGGATAAGGATAATTTTCATGGTGAAACCCTTTTTGACGCTTTAAAAATCACACCATGCCTGGGTGTGTCAGGTTTTTTTAGCCAGTGGAAAAAGGGCAAATTAAATGTTCCAAGGGACCGAATATTGTTTTATCAAACTATGGAAGAAGATGAGGTGGGCATAAACACTACAAGAATAAACAATCTGGATCCCTCTGACCCTCTTGATCTTATATATGCAGAGAAGGAGGGTCGCCGTCAAATGTACGAAATATTCAATTTTCTTCTTGAAAAAATACCGGGTTTCAAAAATGCCAGACTTACAGGAGAAGCCCCCTTACTGGGAGTACGTGAAGTAAGGAGAATAAAAGGGAAATATATCCTCTCAGATGATGATTTGTCTTCCGGACGGAGGTTTCCTGATGAAGTAGCCCTGGGAGGATTTCCTGTAGATATTCATCGTCCAGAAGGAAGTGGAATAGAATCCCGTGAAGTTGGAGGAGAGGGTTTCTATGGAATACCATACTTTTCTCTTGTAGCAGAAAAAATATCAAATTTACTTATTACTGGAAAATGCTTTTCTGCTACTTTTTGTGCTCACGCTTCTGCCAGAGTTCAGGCTACAGTTATGGCTATGGGACAGGCCGTCGGTACAGCAGCAGCTCTTTCAAGCCGGGAAGGAATTGAACCTGCAGAGCTTTCTATTGATAAATTGAGGGAACAATTAATTAGAGATAATGTCATACTTGAACCAGCAGATCCTTTGCCCCTTCCGGGAGAGAACCTGTAATTTTCAATAAAATGTGAAAAGAAGTTTAGAGTTCAAGGTTTAGTGTTGAGAGGATAATTTATATTGAGGACACATACAGAGTTCTATCTTGCTTTACATAAAGGAATAAAATGTGGGAGTTCTTTAGAGGAGGTAATAAAAAAATACAAAGAAAATTATTTTAAAGAAGATTTTCTGGGAAGCAAAAGTTTTAATCTCTCATATCTACATCTTGGTATTTTATTTGTTATAAGAGATGAAAAAGTAGTTTCTATTTCAGTGTTTTAATCATTTTGGGAGGTTTTCGATAAAATAGAAAGCTTGAAAGTTGTTTTAAATAATTTCGAATCTCTCCTGTATTTAATTTACTCTGACCTGCTATTCTATCTTTAAAGACATAAGGAATTTCTTTCCATCTTTTATAATTTCCTTTTACCATAATTTCAAGGCCTATCTTAAAACCTACAGGATTGAGTTCGATACCTTCCAGAATTTCTCGATTAAAAAAGAAATAACCGGACGTTCTATCTTTTATCCTGGTAAAAGGGAAAGCCATAAATACTGCAACCCAGGATATTATTCTTCTCTTAAGTGGCCAGTTCTCAATTTTACCTCCCTTTATATATCTGCTACCAATGACAAGTTGATTTTTCTGTCTCACTATGGCATCTACCATTTTTGGTATAATAGAAGGATCATGGCTTAAATCTGCATCCATAATACCTATGATATCACTCTTTGCAATCTTCAATCCATCTAAAATTGCAGAGGATAAACCTGCTTTACCGGGACGTTTTAAGACCTGTATAGAATATTTTTTCGCCAGATCTTCTGCAAGAGCACCTGTGCCATCAGAAGAATTATCATCTACCACAACTATTTCCGGAGAAATATCGGTTTTTTTAATTATAGAGTATATCTCTTTTACAAGAACAGGTAAATTGTCTTTTTCATTGTAAGTTGGTATTATTATGGATACAGGGATTTCCCCTTTCTTTGACAATTGCATTTCACCGGCTTTTCTAATTAATCTAAAGAGAAACAGATTATTCTTCAGTATAAAGTAAAATCCTTCAATAAGTGATAAGGAAATTTTTTTAATATTATAATTAATGAAGGACATACAGATAAATTATAGAAATAAAAAAAGTGAAAATTAATTAACTGACTCCGTGGGTTTAGAGTTTAGAGTTTAGAATTTAGAGTTTTACTTAATTTTTCTAATTTTCAACCCTCAACTTTAAGCCTTCAATAAAATAGGAGGTGTCCATAATGACACAAAAATATTTAACATTTATAAGTATACTTTTATTTGCTCTGACTTTTTCCAGCTGTGAGAGAAGAAGTTCTGGAACAGCTGAAAAGACACCTGCTTCTTCCACCACAACAAATGTATCTACCGGTCAGGGAGTAGAGGTAGGAAATACAGCTACTAACTTTATACTGAATGATATGTCCGGGAAAACAGTAGACTCAAGCAGTTTAAAGGGGAAAAAGTTAGTCCATATTGTCTTCTGGTCAAGTGGCTGAGGAGCATGTATTCGGGAGGTGCCTGAATTAAATAAAATATATGAATCTTATAAAGATAAAGGACTGGATCTTTTATCTGTTAACTGCGGTGAGGCCAGGGAAGATGTTCAGCAAACGATAAACAATAATGGTATAAAATATGCAGTATTACTTGATTTAGAAGGTAAAGTAGCTCAAACTTATAAAGTCCAATATATACCACTTAATATTCTTGTGGATATTAATGGAAATATAGTATATCGTGATAATCCTGTTCCATCAGAGGAAATGATAGATAAGTATCTTGATGAACTAAAAATTTAGTCTGCTGAGTGGGTGTAAAATTTGAGTAAAAAAAACATTATTTTTATTATTTTTATTATTTTGCTCATAAGTCCTTCTATGTCTGAAGAACTTGAGGATTCATGCTGGAATATTTTAAAAACAAATATGGTTAAAGGTAATGTAAGCAAGAAACTCATGGTCATTGAAATTCTTGGTAATCTTGAGGATAGAGGAGCAGTTTTTCTACTACAGGAGGCTTTAAAAGTTAATGATACGAGAATTAAATCAGAAGCCCTTGTATCCCTTGGAAAACATAAAGATAAGTCTTTAATTCCCATTCTTGAACAATTTCTGAATGATAATAACAGCACTGTTAGAAGTGCCTCTATTCAGGCACTGGCGAAAACCAAAAACCCTGTGGTTGTTCCATTCATTGAAGATTTATTGAATGATGAGGAATCAGAAGTTAAAGTTACAGCAGCACGGGCACTTGTGGAGCTTAAATCTACTTCATCTATACCTGTCATTGATAAAGCTTCTAAAGATAATGATCCCATAGTAAAATGTTTTATAGATTCAGCCTTAAAAGAATTGATGTTTATAAATGATATATTACTTGCAAAGAAATCTCTCCTGGATAAAAATCCTGGTATCAGATCGAGTGCTGCCATAGCTCTTGGTAAAATTGGAGACTCTTCAGCTATACCTTTACTTGAAAAAGCTCTTTTAGATAAACATAACTGGGTTATATCATCTGCAATTGAAGCTCTCGGAAGAATTGGTTCTCCTCAGGCTGTTCAGTCTCTTGAAAAAATGTTAAAACAGGAAGCCTTTAAAGTTGATGTAATAAAGGCACTGGGATATATAAAGCACAAAACATCTCTGGAGGTTTTGAAAAAAAATGCACAGGATAAAGATCCTCTTGTTAGAGAGGCTGTTATGGACTCTATAGGGCAAATAGGGAATAATACTGTAGTTAATATATTGGAAACAGGTTTAAAGGATAATATATCTTCAGTAAGAGTATCTGCTGTGAAAGCTCTTGGGAAATTGGATTTGCCACAGACGCACAATATAATAATTAAAGGTCTCGATGATAAAGATTTGAATGTCAGAATAGAAACCATATGGGCTCTTGGACAAACCCATAATGAGAAAGTTCTTCCCATTCTGGAAAAGCTTATGAAGGATGATAAATATGATATATGGGCTTCAGCGGCAATAATAAATATAGTGAGTGAAAAGTGAAGAGTAAAAAGAAAAGTAAATGTATCTTAAGAACTATTACATTATCGTCTCACCTCTCACGTCTCACGATTTAAGTTTTTTTTAAAGAAATTTTAAGCTTTTTTTAAGGTATTTAGTTTATAGTAAAGTGAAGAAAGTTTCAAAATTTATAGGAGGTTAATAATTATGGATAATTTAATAAAAAAGTCTATGCTTCAAATATACAGACCTGTAGAGCATATAAGATTTCCTGCAGAAGAATACGGTATATCCCCTGAAATGGCGCAATATTTGAGCCCTATTGATTATTTGATGCTTGACGGAAGTCTTCTTTATGAGCTTCAGACAGATCCTTTTTTGACTGATTCAAAGAGACTGTCTGATATGGCTATGGTTGACGAGGCAAAAATAAGGCAGGATGAAGAAAAAGAAGAACTGGAAAGAGATAAACAGGAATTTAGAGAATTATTTCAAAAAATTGATACTATGTGGACTGACGATTTCGGCGGGAATCGTGATTTAGTGGATGCAATAAAACCAGAAGGAAAGATTTCTGAGTTGAAAGATAAAAAGAATGATGCCCTCCGTGTCCATGATAGTAATCTCTCTGATCTGGAAAGTGAAAAAAGTTCTCTTGAATCAGAGCTTGCCAGTGTTACAGATGAAGATGAGAAAGCAAGAATACAGGAAAAGATAAAAGATGTAGAAGCTAAAATAGAAGCTGAAAAAGCCAGAAAAGAAGAAACCCAAAAACAGGAAGAAGAGAAAATTAGCCAGAAAAAAGAAGACTTCCAGATACTTAAAGATAGATTGTATGATCTCCGTGAAGAGGTCCGTCGTTATAATAATGATATGGAAAATGCTAATAATTATTATGAAACAGGTATGTGGGAGGAAGATATAAAACTCAGGCTGTCGGAAATAAAACTCGAAATAGAATCTATTGAACGCAAAATGAGCGATGCTATGATCTGGTAGGTTTGGTCTTATTTCTTATAAAAAATAAGCAGGGAAAGACCTTGCTTATTTTTTTATGTCTTTCAGTTGTAAAAATTTTCTCTATATGTTAAAATGTAAATCTCTAAGTAATTATTGCCTGAAGATAATACCTGATCGGGAGGGATTGCATTGAAAATACAAATCAATAATCAGGAAGACCTCATTAATTTAGTAGAGCAAATTGATAATCAACTGAAAGAGAATTTTTTCCAGAGAGCAACATCTTACTGGAATCAGATATTAAAAAAGGCCTATAAGGATCCTAATCTTATAGATGAAGAAAGATCCATTATACTCCTTAATCCTGAGTATCGATTTACTGTTGAAGACTGGTTGCCAAAAGTAGAAGATAATCTTCTTAAGAGAAAATTAGAATTACTTAAACAGGAGTTTCTTCGGGCCAGAGTTTCATCTGAACCTGAGGTTTTTGCTTTAAAAAATAAACTGGATTATCAGATCATAAATTTTGCTCCTGAACTGAATGGCAAAAAATTTACCAGAAGTGAACTCTATAACATAATTGAAAAAGATGATGACAGAATATTAAGAGAAAAAGCATGGAAAGCTCTTACCGAACTTGGTAAAGAGATTGAATGTGAAGTAGTATTACTGTGTGACCTGAGAAATCAGAAAGCCTTACCTCTTGGTTATAAAAACTATAGTGACTTATGTTTTTATCTGGAAAATTTAAGTAAAGAAAAACTTTTTGATTTATTTGAACAGATACTGGATCTTACAGAAGAACCCTATAAAAAGCTTATTGCAGACTGTAAAGAAAAACTTTCAATAGATAAAGTTTCTCCATGGGATATTAAATATTATCAGCATAAATATCTCACGTCTGTAAGTGATAGCTATTTCCCTAAAGAGGAGATAATTAAATCTATAGAGCACCTATTTAAAAAATTCAATCTTGATATGAGTAAACTCCCTATAAAAGTGGAATACTGTGATATTCCCTATGGAGGTATAAGCCTTACTCTGGAAACAGGAAAAGATGTAAGAGTTCTCGCCAATCCTCAGGAAGGTTATAACTGGTACGAATTCCTTTATCATGAATTTGGCCATGCTATTCACAACTGCTTCATTCAGGTTCCGTCATTTATAATTGCCACAGGGGAACCGGATTATTTCAAGGAAGGTATGGCCTGTATCTTCCCGAAATTTATGGCAGAAAAATACTGGCTTGAAGAATATTTAAAGATTTCACCGGAAGTTATAAATGAATTTATCCTGCAAAATAAATTAAAAAATTGTTATTGGTACAGGCGGGTCATTAATGATTGCCTCTTTGAGTACTCTATTTATAATAATCCTGAAGGAAACCTTAATAATCGTTATAAAGAATTTGTTACGAAAAATCTCTTTATTGAATTACCTGATGATTTTTCCTGGGCCTATGATCCTGTCTATACCACTCATCCCCTCTATTTACAGAATTATATCCTTGCTGATGTAATTGCATATCAAACAATAAATTACTATAAAGAAAAAAGGGGGAACATATTTTCTCCTGAATTTTTAGAATTTTTAAAGGAAAAATATTACAAAGACGGTGGACTTAAACCCTGGGAAGAAAAATTATCTGATGCTACAGGAACAAAACTGAAGGCTGAAAGTTTGATTAAAACTATGGAAAATATATAAGACGTAAGACGTGAGACGTGAAACGTGAAACGTGAAACGAGACAGATGATCTGTTACGCATTACGCATCACACATCACGTTTCACTAATTAAGGAGGTTTGATAATGAAAACACTCATAGAAGAAACTATTCGAACCGTACCTGCAGATTACCTTGAAATACGCATAGAACGGACAAAACAACTATCTATAAATTTTGAAGGGAAAAATCTTAAAAGTTCCCAGCAGGTAGAAGATTACGGCGGTTATGTGAGAGCCCTTGTGGATGGAGGATGGGGATTTAAGAGTTTTAATAATGTGGAAACTCTTAAAGAAAATGCACAAATTGCTGTAAAAAATGCGAAGATACTCGGGAAACCGAAGTTCAGGATGTGTCCTGTAGCAAAATACATAGAAAAAATCCATCCTGATTTGAACGGAAAAACAGATCCCAGAAGTATATCCTTTACGGACAAGGTGAATTATTTCAGAGAACTTGTAAAAACCGTTACGGAATCTCATGAAAGGATAATTAATGCCAGGAGTTCTTATGTGGAAAGAGAGAGGAATCTGATAATAGCAAATTCCGGAGGTACCTATCTCACAATAGAAGACCTTGATGTATCAGGTGGTATATCTGCAGTTGCAAGAAAAGGAGATGTCATACAGAGTGCCTATCAGTCTTTCGGAACAAAGAATGCATGGGAAGATGTCAGAAGAATTGAGAAACATATAGACCGTATAGTTAAAGATTCTGTAGACCTGACTGATGCCATGGCCGTTAAAGGCGGAAGATATACGGTTATACTGGATCCGAAGCTTGCAGGAGTATTTATCCACGAAGCCTTCGGTCATCTGAGTGAAGGAGATGCAGTAGCAGCCAATCCAACCCTTCAGGAACAGATGAAATTTGGCAGACCTTTTGGAGAAAAACATTTGAATGTGTGTGATGGCGGAGCTTATCCCGGGTGCCGCGGTTCTTATCCCTTTGATGATGAAGGTACACCTTCTACTCTGACTCATATAATAAAGGAAGGTAAACTTCAGGGTCGTCTCCATTCAAGAGAGACTGCTGGTAAAATGAGGGAGGCTCCTACAGGAAATGCAAGAACTGTAAGCTATCGTTTCCCTCCTATCTGCAGGATGTCAAATACCTTTATAGACAGGGGAGAATCTACCCTGGAAGATATGCTGAAAGGAATAGATTATGGTATTTATGCCTGTGGAAGTGGAAGTGGAAATACCAGTATGGATATGTTTACCTTTTCAGCAGAAAAGAGTTTTATCATAAGAAATGGTAAAATAGAGGAAATGCTCAGAGATGTAGTACTTACGGGGAATATCTTTGAAACTCTTTTAAGTATAGATATGATAGGAAGTGATTTAGTATTATCAAGAGGCGGCGCCTGTGGAAGATCTTATGGACAGAGACTTCAATATCCTTTGCCAGTTTCCATGGGAAGTCCTCATATTAGAATTCAAAAAGTGCTTATCGGAGGGAGATAAATGGAAAAATTATTAGAACTTGCCAGCAAAAATGCTGACTGGGCAGAAATTTTTTATATAAAAAAAGAATACAAATCGGTTAATTTCAAAACCGGCAGGGTTTATAATATAGAAGGAGAAGATGAAGAAGGTATAACACTGAGAATTAGAAAGAACGGCAAAACCGGTTTTACCTCTTCCACCAGCATAAAAGAGAGGGAAAATATATTAAAAATGGCCACAGATGTTCTTTCAGTAAGTGAAAAAACTCCTTTAAGAATTCCCTCATATAAAGATAGTGATTATCCTTCTGTTCAATGTTTTGACGAAAAACTTTTAAACCTGGAAGAAGAAGAACTTATAAGAACCGGTGAAGGAATGATGGAGGTTATAAGAAAAAATAAACCTTCCATAACAGTCACTGCCGAAGTGGGAAATTCTGTAAGTAATATAAGATTAATAAATACCTCCGGTACAGATAAATCTTTTAAAAGATCCTTTTATTCCATATCTCTCTGTGGCACTATGGTGAGAGAAGATGAGCAACTGGAGATAGAATCAAGCTTTTCAAGCGGTTCTTATGTTGATGATGTAACACCACTTGCCCGTAAAATGGTAGAAGATGTTACCAATTCGGAAAAGTCCGTTACAATAAAAAGTGGCCCCATGCCGGTAATATTCAGTCCAAGAGGATTCAAAACAATCTACCCCCCTTTATATATGGCTTTCTGCGGAGATAGAGTGGGAAGAAAAGTCTCTCCTCTTGCTGATAAACATGGAGAGAAGATAGGTCCTTCTTTTCTGACCATAGTAGACGATAATACTGTGCCTTTCGGTTCTCTGTCAGGCCCTATGGATGACGAAGGGGTTCCCGGAGAAAGAACTGCCCTTGTTACCGATGGTATTGTTAAAGCCTTTTATTATGATCTGAGAAATGCTGAAAAATATAATACTGAAAGTACAGGAAACGGTATAAAAAGGACAGGCCTTTATGAAGGTTTCAAGCTTACTACTCTGCCCTCATCTCATCCGAGTAATTTTCTTGTTCTCCCCGGTGATAAGAGTCTGGAGGAATTAATGAAAACTATGGATAGATGCCTTATTGTGGAAGATGTCCTCGGTGGAGGTCAGGGAAATAATATGAGCGGAGAATTCAGTGTTAACGTAATGCTCGGTTTCTTATGGGAAAAGGGTGAAATAAGAGGGAGAGTAAAAAATGTAATGATAGCAGGAAATGTATTTGAATTATTTGCGAATCTACTCTGGATAGCTTCTAATAATACGTGGGAACATTCCTTTTTTGGTATATATAATGTTCCTTCTATGTGCTTCGGGGATGTCCATATAGCAACAAAAGATTGAGATTGGGTGTTGGATGTTATATTGTAGATAATTAAAAACCCATAACCCACAACCCACAACCCGGAGAAAAAAATGGAGAAAATTTCTCAAAAAGATAATAAAGAACCATATATCTCTGTTAACGCCCAGGCCGAAGGAGCATTTATGGCTTTATTATCTGTTATACTCGGACTGGTTGTTTATGTGCCATTTTTATGTATATTATCCATAGCAGGACCTGTCCCAACACTTCTACTGGTAATTAGAAGAGGTATAAAAGCCAGTTTTCTTGCTACACTGGTGGCAGGATGTATATTTAGTTTTATTGCCGGTTTTCGGGAAGGAATCTTATTTGTTATAAATTTCAATCTTGTAGGTCTGGCTCTTGGAATGGCAATTAAATGGAAATGGTCTGTTACAAGAGCACTTATATCGGGAACTCTGGTTAATTTTATATCAGCAATTGTGGCCATCTTCCTTTTAGCAGGACTTATGGGTATTAATATGGAGAAATCAATAGATCAGGCCCGCCTTCAGGCTATGGAAGTTTATAAAGCAATGAATTTTACTCAGGAACAGTTAGAACAGATTTCTGAGCAGATGAATTTCAATGTGGAATTATGTAAAATTATCTTTATTTCATTACTTCTTTTTACTTCTCTTATAACAATTTTTGTACAATATATAGTAGCTCAATTAATTTTAAAAAAACTTGGCTATTTAATTCCCCCGTTACCAGCTTTTAAAAGCTGGAGACTTTCCTGGCATTATGCATGGTTATTAATTACAGGAATTATACTTACCTATCTGGGAATGCCAGAGGATATGAAATCTTCTGCAGAAATTTTCGAGCATATAAAACCCCTGGGAGTTGTAGGAATTAATATATTGTATCTTTGTGCCATATTATATTTTACCATAGGCATTTCTATAATATACTCCTTTCTTGATAAATTTAAAGTCCCTTTAATAGGGAAAATACTTATATGTTTCTTTCTGGCTTTTTGTGCACAGTATATGGTACTATTCCTCGGTCTATTTGATACTTGGGTTGATTTCAGGAAATTGCAAAAACCGGAGGAAAAAACTGCTGATAAATGATTTTTTAAAGAGGAAGTAAAATTAAAAAATATTATAGAAGGTAAACTACTTGTAAGGGAGATAATAATCTCTGTTTTTCAATCCTAAGTACCGCAACAGACAAGTTAGTATCCATCTCACAAGTCTGTCCCTGTCCGGGCTCTTACGCAAAATCTATGATCCTGTTACAATGAAATCTGTTATTACAGA
>JAKJGF010000264.1 GCA_022704525.1 Bacillota bacterium
TTATAGATTTTTTCTTTTACTTCTTCTTCTGACAGGCCGGAAAGGATGAGGGCAGCTGTCTCTCTCATTTCGAAATAAAGAAAGGGCTCTCCTGTTAATGAAGCCGAGTATGGAATAGTGGCGGATGTTATATCTTTCATAATCTACCTCTCATATAAAAACAAGAAGTGAAACAGGCCTGTTATCATCCTTTAGCCGGAAGAATTGCATAAATAATCTGGAGGAAAGAGCAGACCTTAACTTCCCCCGACTTAGATCGGGGGAAGGTGGCTAAAATTCCTGTGGTAATTCTTTTATCTGGGCATAGGTAAATACAGGACCATGTTTACATACATAAATATGACCAATATTACATCTTCCACATTTTCCTATACCGCATTTCATTTTCATTTCAAGGGTTGTTATAATATCTTCCGGATTAAAACCCATTCTTTCTAAAGCCTGGATTGTGAATTTTATCATTATAGGAGGTCCGCAGGTTATTACCTTTGCATTTTCTTTAGAAGGATTTATCTCTTCAAGAATAGTGGGTACAAAGCCGATTTTCCCTGCCCATTCAGGTGTTTCACCACCGGGGTCAACAGTGAGTATAAGATCTGTATCAGGTGCTTTATACCATTTCTTAAGATCCCTTTCATAACAGAGATCAGCAACAGATCTCGCCCCATATAGTATTGTTATTTTCCCGTAGTCTTCTCTTTTATCAATGACATATTGAATAAGGCTACGAAGAGGAGCGAGGCCAATTCCACCTCCTACAAAGATTAAATTCTTACCTTTTAATTCATCTACAGGGAAATGGTTGCCGTAAGGCCCTCTGAATCCTATAGTATGGCCTTTTCTTAATTTATGAATTGTTTCTGTAACTTTTCCGACTTTCTTTACACTGCAGTCCAGGAATTCCTTTCTCGTAGGGCTTGAACTTATACAGAAGGTAGATTCTCCTTCTCCAAAGACTGAAAATTCACAGAATTGTCCCGGTTTGAAATCAAATTCCTTATGGAGTTTTTCATCGGCAAGTTTAAATCGAAAGGTTTTAGTATCAGGGGATTCCTCGATAACCTGATGAATTATTGCTTTATGAGGTACATATAGGCTACTCATGTTCTGCTCCCTTCTCTATTAACTGAAGAGTTTTTACAAGATCCATACCGGCGGGACATTCAGCTATACATCGGCCACACCCAACACAGGAAATTGTGTCAAAATTCTTTATATAATAATTGAATTTATGAAATATCCTCTGGCGATATCTCGTTTTTTCATCCTCTCTGGGATTGTGTCCTCCTGCCATTTTTGTAAAATGACCGAACATACAGGCATCCCAGCACCTTATCCTTTTTCCTTCTTCGTAATTTCCTTCATCATTTATATCAAAACAATGACATGTAGGACACAGATAGGCACAGGCGCCGCAGTGAATACATTTTACAGAGATTCTATCCCAGAGTTTACTGTCAAAGATACAATCCATATTTTCAGTTACTTTTTTTATATCAAATTTTACAGGCACTTGTTCCATAATTTCTTTCTTTATCTTTTCAACCTTATCTTTATCCTCTTTTTTAGCTTCCGTAAAAAGGTTATTATTATCCTGGAGGATTTGTTTGCCTTTTTCACTTTTACCTTCTATATAATAGGTTTCTCCTGTATCTGTGAAGTGAATATCGGTGCCATCTGCATCATAGGGTGTACCTTCCACTGAGGTGCAGAAACAACTCCAGTCAGGTGTATTACAGGTTATAGAAATAAGTAAAGTGTTATTTCGTCTTTCGAAATATAGTTCGTCTTTATAATCCCAGCCAAAGAGTTTATCCAGTATCTTTATAGCTACTGCATCACAGGGATGTATTCCTACTATGGCTTTAGGTTTCTTTTCTACTTCAGCCGGTTTTATTTCCACATCTTTACCGGAGAATTTATATTTATAAAGTTCTTCACACTGAGGGAAAAGGAATTCCTTTGGAGATTTTATACTTTTTTGATAAGTCATAACAACTTTTGTAAAATCTTTTACAGATTTGAAATTAATAAGTTCTCCTTCTTTAACAGGAGCAATGATTTCGTAATTTTTTGAAAGTTGTTCCAGAAATTCCTTTAATTTCTCTTTTTTAAGGATCAATTCCAAATTAATCACCTCTATTAGCGAATAAAATCTTGCGGATCTTCTTTCTTAAATGTACTCAATGGCGGAGGAACATCAATGTCTTTACCTGGAACATAATTAAAATGTTCCTCTACAGATTTTCTCATTTTCAGATTAAGTTCTCTAAGCGGTATATCCATAGGACATGCCCTGTCGCATTCACCACAATCTATACATCTTCCTGCCAGATGATAGGCCCTTATAAGATGAAAAGCTTTATTACTTTTAAGGTTATTTGATTTATCTATCCACTGAGGAGATGCATTTTCTACAAAACACCTTTCACAGTAACATAAAGGACATATTTTAACACAGGCATAACAGCGAAGGCATCGTTCGAAATGCTCATTCCAATATTGCTGTTTTTCTGCTGCAGGGAGTTTTTCAAGCTCTTTCACTCTTGCAAGAAGCTCTGGAAGGTCTGCTGTTTTAATTTCATCTCCCAGGAGCTCATCGTAAATCGGTGGTGTTCTTGTATCACAGGCAGGACATTTATCCAGGAGAAAATCTTTTATATTAAATTCTTCTTCTCCACTTTCATAGTAGACTTTAATTTTATCACCATTTATACTCCAGTCCTTAACCATTCGACCTTTAATTGCATTTCTTAATTTTTTGGGATTTAAGGCTCCCTGACAGTTTATGCCTATTATATGAAGTTTTTCTCTTTCTATCTGATGTTCCTGCAAGAGTCCAACAAGGGCCTTGGCATCACAGGGCTTAACAAAGATAGCAACTTTGCCGGAAAATTGATTTATATAAGAAACAAGGTTATTAACACAGAGAGAATTCATTATCAGTTTATCGCAATCTTCAGGTGTTCTGGCAAAAAACGGTACAGTCTGAAAAGGTGCTCTTCCTTTTTCATAACCTATGATAGCTTCTATATCATCTCTCTTTATTAATTCTCTGGCTATATTTATAATATCTTCCATAGAATATTACTCCTTTATTGTAGCATTTCAGCATTTTACCTTTTTAGCCTGCCATGCTGATATACTAATTATTATATCCTTTAAGGGGCCCCAGTTTTTTTGTTTCTGTCACTATTTCCTCCATAAAACTTGCAAATTTCTGACCTTCCGAGGCACTTATCCAGGACATCCAGAAACGCTTTGGATCAAGGCCGGTAAACTCAAGAAGGTCTTTAAATACTGTAAGTTTTCTTCTGGCGTGATAATTCCCACTGGTATAATGACAGTCATTGGGGTGGCATCCTGATACAAGGACTGCATCTGCCCCTGACTGGAAAGCTTTGACTATAAATAAAGGGTCTATAGCTCCTGTACAGGGCAATCTGATGAGTCTTACATTGGGTGGATATTTAAGCCTGCTTGTCCCTGCCAGATCTGCTCCCGCATAGGTACACCAGTTACACACAAATCCAACTATTCTTGGTTCCCAATCTGTTTTAGCAGATTTCTCTTCCATATATAATCATCTCTACCTTTCTATATAGTTATCAGCTATCAGCTGACTGCTGACTGCTGACCGCTCTTTATTTCTTTGCTACTGTTTCTTCCGGGGTTGGTTCAAATTTACTTATAAGATTTTCAAAGGTATTTATCTGTTCAAAGATCTGATTATTTGTGAATCCCTCCAGAATAATACAGCCAGAACGGCAGGTTACAGCACAGGCACCGCAACCCATACATAGCCCTTCATTTATATGGGCTACTTTTTTTATAAGATTTCCTTTTCTATCTCTAATTTCCTTTTCTTCTATAGCATTATAAGGACATACAGGTTGACATGCAAGACAGCCAACGCAGAATTCTTCATTAACTCTGGATATAAGGGGTTCCCGTTCAAGTTCTTTCTTTGAAAACAAAGCAAGGGCCTTTGATGCAGCAGCAGAACCCTGACTTACAGAGTCAGGAATATCTTTTGGTGCCTGGCAACATCCTGCCAGGAATATACCTGCCGTGTTGGTTTCTACAGGTCTGAGTTTGGGATGGGCTTCATTATAGAAATTATGTGTATCATAGGAGATTTTTAATATTTGAGCCAGTTTGTCTGCTCCATCCTTTGCTATTATAGCAGTGGCAAGGACCACAAGATCTGCTTCTACCTCTACCGGCTTCCCTGTGAGAGTATCAGCTCCCACAACAACCAGATGATCCTTTCTTTTATAAATACGGGATACTCTTCCTCTTATGTAAACTGCTCCTTCTTCTTCCATAGCACGTTTTACGAATTCTTCATATCCTTTTCCTGTAGCCCTTATATCCATATAGAAGATATATGCTTTTGCACCAGGACATTTGTGATGAAGGAGCATGGCATGTTTTGCTGTATACATACAGCAGATTTTTGAACAGTAAGAAATTCCGTGTTTTTCATCACGTGAACCTACACACTTTATAAATACAACATTTTTAGGAGGTTTTCCGTTAGAAGGCCGCAGAACTTTACCTTTTGTAGGTCCCGAGGCACTTACCATTCTTTCAAATTCAAGTCCGCTTATTACATCTTTGAATTTGCCGTAACCATATTCACCATAACTGTCTTTTGGATAAAGATCATAACCGGTAGCAACTATTATAGCTCCAACTTCTTCTTCTACAATTTCGTCTTTCTGATTGAAATCTATAGCTTTTGCCACACATACCTTTGCACATACTCCACATTTACCTGTTTTAAAATAGGTGCAGTTTTCTCTGTCAATAACAGGTATATTGGGGACAGCCTGAGGGAAAGGGATATAAATTGCAGGTCTTGGCGCCATTCCAACTTCAAATTCATTCATTACCTCGCCTTTTTTACCTACAGGACATTTTTGCGTACAGAGTCCACATCCGGTGCATAGCTCCTCTATTACACATTTGGCTTTTCTTTTTATCTTTACCTTGAAATTCCCTACAAACCCTTCCACACTATCTACTTCAGAATAGGCGTAAAGAGTTATATTTTTATGTGTTGCCACTTCAACCATTCTGGGAGTGAGAATACACTGGGAACAATCAAGAGTAGGAAAAGTCTCATCTAATTGAGACATATGTCCTCCAATACTTGGTTCTTTTTCAACCATTATAACTTCCACACCGCCATTTGCTATATCCAGAGCGGCCTGGATACCTGCAATTCCTCCTCCTATAACAAGGGCTCTTTTTGTTACAGGTACATAGATTTTATTCAGAGGGGCATTTCTGGCTACTTTTGCCACAATCATTCTTACCAGTTCAATAGCTTTTTTAGTGGCTTCTTCTCTGTTATCGTGAACCCAGGAACAGTGTTCACGAAGATTGGCCATTTCAACCATATAAGGGTTAAAACCTGCCAGCACAGCTGCAGAACGGAAGGTTGACTCATGCATTCTGGGTGAGCATGATGCTATAACCACTCCGTCAAGATTATGCTGTTTTATGGCATCAATCATCATATTCTGTCCCGGGCTGGAACACATATATTTATAATCAACAGAATATACTACATCTTTAAATTCACTGGCGGCTTTTGCTACAGCCACTACATCTACAGTCTGTGCTATATTTGAGCCGCACCAGCATACAAATACTCCTATGTTTGCCATAATCTTTCCTTTCTTATTAACATAACTGTTTTGCTTTTAATATAGTAAAAGGATCTGTAAGATGACATCCTATCTTTAATTCTTCCAGAGGAATACCACAGGCTATACCCAGTAATTCTGTAAAATAAAAAATCGGTATATTAAAGTTTGTGCCATAGGCATCATTTATCTGTTGTTGTCTCATATCCAGATTTGCATGACACAGAGGACAGGCTACCATAATACAGTCACAATCATTCAGTATGGCATCTCCTATAACTCTGCCAGTAAGTCTCATCATAGCTTCAGCATTGCTTATAGCAAAACTTGCTCCACAACATTCGGTCTTAAAGGCCCAGTCAACTGCTTCGGCTCCCATTGCTTTAACCAGATTTTCCATTATCTGCGGTTCTTCTGCATCCTCGAAATGAGTTAC
>JAKJGF010000265.1 GCA_022704525.1 Bacillota bacterium
CCCAGAGATGAACCGCCGAAAGCTATATGCTCTCTATTTGATTCCGCTCTGTAAGATTTTTCTATCAATGGTTTTACTTCTTCTATTACAAATTTAAGATAAAGGCTTGCCCCTCCTCCATTTTTTTCCAGCATGTCATAGGTTGGTGTATATTCATATTCCCTCTTGTTAGTATTTGCTATTCCTACTATAAGAATTTCTTCCATATAGCCTTTTTTTAGCATTTTATCTATTATTATATCCATATTCCATTTTTTGAACCATTGGCCTTCCTGATATATGGTAAAGAGATTCTGCCCATCATTCATATAAAATACAGGATAAGACTTTGAAGATTCTTTATTATATCCCGGTGGTAAAAGGATATATATTTTTCTTGTATTTTTTAGAAATTTTGAGGTTATCTCTTTTACGTCTATAATCATTCTCTACGCGCTCCTATCGGAATTTGGATTATAAGTTATAATATTGGGTATATAAAATTCTATTACTTCCATGTAAATCCTCCGTCTGTGCTTTTAAAATACCCTTTGGGAGTGTTAACCCTTATTGAGATTGGATTTTCTTTATCTATATCTATATTGTAAATTTTATTACCGGGAATAGATTGAATAATTTCCCAGTGTTTTCCTTCATCTGATGTTTTATGAAGATCCATATTTTTATTATATTTGATATATAATTCACCTTTTTCATTTAATGAAATAATTTCAGTTCTTTTACCGGTTTTATACCAGTAGATATTTTTATAATTACCCCGGCTGGCACTATTTATATCTAAATCTTCAGGCCATTTTATACTTTCCCAGCTATTTCCGGAGTCCTTACTTACTATGAGATAATTATATATTAATAATTCTTTATCCAGGGTATATTCGTTTTTAGATAACAAAACAAATATTTTCCCTCCCGGCCCGGAAAATATTTTTTCTATATTAATTTTGTTATTTTCAGGGATAGCCTCTGCCCAATGTTTTATTTTACTCATTAAAGAAGAACTTTTAGATACAGGTTCTAATTGTTTTCCCTCGGGAAGAGGGTCAAAACCGCATAAATGCCAGCTTATACCCGTATCTTTTGATGTAAAAAGGCCTTCTTCTGTGAGAGCATATACGTTTTCTGGAGAAGAATATGTAATCTCTTTTACACTGGAGGGGATTTTTAAAACTTCATCCCAGGTGATACCTCCATTATCTGATCTTATTATAGAGTGATGTGCTTTTTTAGAGTTATAACCTTCTGTAAGGGCTATTATAATGTTGGGTTCATTTTTAATTACATATATATCTTTAATCATATTATCTGTTTTCAGTAATTTATACCAGCTAATTCCACCATCTTCAGATTTATAAAGAAGAGATTTATCATTTTTATCCCCGGGAGCTATATAAAGTGTATTTTTTTTGAAAGGATCCTGCCAGGTATCATTGTCTTTTGTAGAATATCCGTATTTTGTCCATGGTTCTTTTACATTATCAGAGAGAATTTCTTCAAGAGCCGAAATAAGCCTTTCATTAATGGATCTATCTTTTATTAATTCTTTTCTGTAAAGGTTAAGAAGAGCTTCTCTTGTTTTATAATTTTTATATAATTTGAGTTTTTCTTTAACCTCTTTATTATCTTTATTGTCAAGTCCTTCTACAAGGAAAGACCAGTGACCAAGAGATTTTTCTTCCAGTTCAACTATGAATTCTTTTGCTTCTATAGTTTTATTTGAACCCTTCCAGAAAACACCTTCAAAGAGGTTAATATACTCTTTAAAAGCCTTGAGAGCCTGTGATGGTTCCTCACTTTCTTTGTAAATAAGCCCCAGAGTGAATAATGCAAGAGGGCTTTTATCTTTTTCTCTCCAGCACAGTTTTTTTGCCTCTTCTATTTTACCGAGTCTATAGTAACAATGACCGAGATGAGAATTCAGTTCTGTTTCTATATCATCTTCTTCCGGTGAATAAATTGTTATGAGATTCATTGCCTTTATATATAATTCAGAAGCTTTTTCTATTTCATCTTTCTCTTCGTATACTGTACCTAAACAGTAGTATATCTTTTTTGAGAAAGGATTTAACTTGAGTGCTCTTTCATAGCATTCTATAGACTCAAAGAAATTTTTCTCTGCTTTATAGTTTGAGCCTTTATCCATTAATTCCTTTGATTCTTTTATAGAGGAACTGAATATTTCTCTTTTTAATTCAAGATTTTTAAATTTAGAATTATTTATAAGCATTGTTATATACGGATCTTCTTTATTTAGAAATATTATATCATTTTTTTCATAAAGTTCTTTATTTACCAGAAAATTCCCTGCTATAAGTGATGTAGGACTGTTCTCTGTAATATATTCAGATATTTCTTTAAAATCTTTTATTATAATAATAAGATTTTCTTCACAGGAAACTATGATATCAGTCATTACTGTTTCTATGCTTATAGGGCTTCCTTTCAGTTCTATAGTTTGAGTTTTCAGGAGAAAGTTTTTTCTGTCTCCAGAGAATATATCCAGTGTCCGGGAATTATAGTTTGCTGTAATCAGATCCGTTATACCATCTTTATTTAAGTCTGTAGCCAGAAGAAACACAGGATTTCCTCCTGATGTGAACTCAAGGGGGGCATTAAATGTACCATCTCCCTTACCAGGTATTATTGTTACTGTATTAGAGAGATTTTTAGCCACTGCTATGTCTTCAATATTATCACCATTAAAATCTCCACAGGTAATTTTCACTGGTTCAGATGGAATTTCATAATTGTCACCCTTCTGGAAGGTTCCATCACCGTTACCAATAAGGACAGAAATATTATTGGATTTAGAATTTGCCACAGCAATATCTTTATTCCCATCACTGTTAAAATCTCCTGAAGTTATATCAATTGTTCTTTTCCCTGTTTTAGTAAACCATATTTCTTTGAATTCACCCTGTCCATTTCCGAGTAATACTGATATGCCGTTATAGAGTTTATTTACTACTGCCAGATCCAGGAAGCCATCTTTATTAAAATCTTCTGTAATTACTTTGCAGGGATATTCTCTTGTTTTAAGAGTCCATCCATAAAAAGTACCTATTGATGTTCCCAGAAGAATACTCAGATTATTTGACAATGCATTGGCTGTTACTAAATCTGTTATTCCATCCTGATTAAAATCTCCTTTACATATTGCCAGGGGACATGACCCGGTCAGACCGGCAATTCCGTCATAAAAATCCCCCTTCCCAAGTCCCCAGGTGATGTATAAATAAGGTTTATCTGTGGGGATAGATACTATGTCTATATTATTATCCCCGTTAAAATCCCCTGTTACAATTCTTGCCGGATTGGGTCCTGTTTTATAGGAGATAACCTTATTCAGGTTATTTATTATACTCAGAGTATTATCTAATGAATTAGCTGTAATTATATCCAGAAGTCCATCTCCATTTATGTCTTTTATATCTATCCCCAGAGGTCCCAGTCCTGTTTTTATATTTATCCTTTCTCCGAAACGACCATTCCCCAGATTTAAAAGAACTGTAATCTGGTTAAAATCAGGGTTTGAAATTATAAGATCAGGATATATATCATCATTGTAATAACTGGAGATGAGATAGCCCGGATTACCCACTCCTCCTTTAAAATGATCTATGTCTAAAGTCTTTCCTCCTGTAATAACAATGATTTCTTTTCCTCTATTAGCAGTGGATTTTATATGAGGTATTTCTTTCGGTGAAGTTTCTATAGTGGTGTCAATAAGAGCTATATCAGAAATTCCGTCCAGATTAAAATCATCTACCGTAAGATGGGAGGGATTCTGAACCTCCGGATATTTTATAGATTCTTTAAAAGTTCCATCACCTTTCCCGGGTAGAACCAGCAAGGTTTTCTCTCCTGCAATTAAAAGATCCAGATTTCTGTCACCATTAAAATCTCCTGAGGAAAGAAGTGAAATGTTGACAATATTATTTATAGTTTCAAGTTTGTTTATAATAAAATTTCCTTCATCAGTTCCGAAAAGAAATGACAGGTTATTAAGAGCCGAATTTGCTATTACCAGATCGATATTTCCATCATTATTAAAATCCCCTGAAGTCATTGCTACAGGATTTTGACCCACAGAATAGTATGAATATGTGAATTCTCTCGTTTCATTACCCATCAGTATGTGGACACAGTTTAATTTATAATCACAGATTGCCAGATCGGATATATTGTTATGATCGAAATCACCTGTTAGAATAGCTCTTAGATCATTACCTGCAGGGATGATAAATTCGGAGAAGTCTTTTCCCTGTGCCATTAGTTTATTTGTATTTAATGCAGTTAATAAAATGAGATACAATATAAATTTTTTAAACATGTTTTTTGAATACTCTTTTACCTGGAGCAGTACTAAGGCTTCAATTATATCAGATATTTTATATTTCTTCCAGTATATTGAACAGGAGTTACGCAAATTTTCATAAAAAACCAATAAATTCAGGAGTCAGAATAAAGCCTGAATCTCCCGAATCCTGGCTCCTGTATTCTGAATCTTTCTCTTTTTAATTTTTAAAATGCGTAACTCCTTTTTAAAAGGTAAAATTTATTTCAAATTAAAACAGTGGTAAATCCCCTGTTTATTTTTAATTTCAATGTTAACAAAATGTTAACAAAAACTTATTTACTTCAGGTTTTTTTCCATTATAATAAAATTATGTAGATATATTTAAGATTATATCAAATTAATTATAAAAAGGAGGTCAGGAAGTCTATGAAGATTAACACTGGGGTCACACCGGCTCAACTTTCCACTACAACAAAAGTGAAAGCTGAAGAAAAAGGTGTGGATCCGAAAGATGGTTTTGTTCAGAGTGGTGGAGTCAGTGAAGAAGTAGTTGTGCCAAAAAATCTGGTATTGAAAGCTGCAAAAGAAAATCAAGAAGTTCATACACCTACAACTATGGAAAAAGCCGGTGAAACAGCTGATAAAATTGGCGGTATAATAGGCGGAGCCGTGGGACTCGGAGCTGTTGGTTTCGGTCTTTATAGCGGAGGTCTCGGAGGTCTTATAACCGGTGGAACTATAGGACTCGGTTTTGGCCCTGCAAAAGCTATAATGACAGGGCAGGTTGGTTTTGACATAGTAAAAACAGTATTTTCTACCGGTGGAGCTATGGCAAAAGCCGGTATTGTTCTCGGCGCCGGTGCTGCAGCCATAGGAGCAGGAGTAATTGGATATAAGGTTGGCAAGGCCGCAGGTATGATACCGGGTTATGCTGTGGGTATTCCTGTAGGTTTACTCAGCAGTAAGGAACCTGAACTGGTAGAAAAGCCACAGCCCAAAAAGAAACACAAAGCAGGTAAACTTGCTACAGGGATAGCAGGTGTTGTAGGTGGCACAACAGCTATTATGGGTGGAACAGGCGGTGCCCTTATAGGAGCGGGTATAGGAACTGCAGGAGCCACTGTGTCAGGACTTTTACTGAAGGATTTGACACTTGCCTCACTCGGTCAGGGAGGATTATTAGGAGCCGCTGTGGGAGGAGGAGTTATGGCTATAGCAGCCGGTTATGGCGGTTATAAACTTGTAGAGTGGGCAGCCAGTGCTATTAATAAAGCCAAAGAAACTGGTGAACATGTAATAAATACCGTTACTGATGCAGCTAAACCGAAAGAATAAGTTAAATTTATATAAATGTTAGGAGGTTATAAGTAATGGAGATTAAAGGAACAGCTGTCAGGCCGACAACTCTTGCTGCTACAGGCAAGAGTGAGGCGAAAAAGACAGAGGGACCAAAAGACGGTTTTGTGTCAAGCGCTCTTAAAGAAGAGCCAGTAGTTACAAAAGAAATGATTATGAGCCAGCTCAAAGCTGATAAAAAGTCTGAGAAGACTGATGAAGGCGGCGAGAAATGGAATGACAAAGTAGGGAATGTGGTAGGCGGCGCTCTTGGAGTGGGATTAGTTATTCCTGGACTTTATGGCGGAATTATTGGCGGAACAGTAGCAGGTGGATTGGCAGGTCTGGGTTTTGGACCGGCAAATGCTGTTCTTCATGGAGCTCAGGGACTTTCTTTTATAGGAACTGTATTTAACACCGGTGGAGCAGTGGCTAAAGCTGCTATAGTAGCAGGGA
>JAKJGF010000266.1 GCA_022704525.1 Bacillota bacterium
CTTATGAAATAGGCAAGATGATCTTCCGGTAACCAGTCATGCAAAGAAGGAGGAAATAGATATTGCTCATTTTGATTGTATTCTTTAAAAGTCTTTCTCATAATCTTTATTATTCGACATCTCTTTTTAATATCATACTAAAATATATATAATATTTAATTATTAATCACACAGGTTGCTAGCGGAAGAGCATCAAAAGATTTTGTTGCTTTTTTTTATAAACTGTTTTATCATATTATTAATTAAAATTTTTGGGAAGGATGATTTTAATGAAAAAAGTATGTATTTTCTTTATGGTGGGTTTATTTTTTCTTTCTTTTTCCATTGTCCTGGGGGCAGATGAAGAGAATAAGTTATCACTTAAACCAGGTATTACCTTTGATGAGTTTAAAGCATACTGGGAACAGGAAGGAACAACTCCTGAGGGTGCTGTAAAATGTCTTATTATTGCTGTTCTTGAAACTGTTAAAGAAGGTAATAAAGACGGGAAAAAAATGTGGGCTCTTTTATTACCGAAGGATCATGTTACTTCTACCGGTGAACCTGACAGCAGGCACCGTAATGCTATAAACCAATTCAATCGGCAGATAAAAGGTACCAATTTTAAAGGAGCAATAGCCGCTTCCTATCTTGGAGGAACTCCTGGCAACGGGTATAGCTGCGCCTATTCTAATGATATAGATGTAGATGAAGGCCAGTCCATATATGATGATGATGGAACAAAGCTTTTTGTCAGAAGTGGTGGAAAAGATATAGCTTCACCGGTACTTTTGAAGAAAAATAAGGATGGTTACTGGAAGATCTTTGAATACTCTTCTCTTTATACAGGTGTAAAATCCATTCAAACAAAAGATTTTTAATGATGAATTTGTAGAGATTTTAGAAGACTTTGCTAAACTCTGAGAGCTTGTAAAAGCATATAATTTCGTATATAATGTTCTTAGTTCTTTGATATTTAGAAGGATCATAGAACTGTTTAGTGGTATTAAAAAGATTTATAAGGAGGGATAGATGTGCCATTATCAGTAATTGCAGACAATGCAGCAGTTGGAGGAGCAATTGCAATAATATTTATTTTAGTCTATTTGCTATTTATATTGGTTATGGCTGTTATTGGAATAGGGGGTACCATACTCTGGGTACTAATGCTTATTGATGTTGCTACAAAAGAATTTCGTAATCCCAATGATAAAGTACTCTGGATCTTAATTATAGTCCTTACAGGTGTTATAGGAGCAATTATATATTATTTTCTTATCAAAAAGGCAAATAAATATTAAAACTCAATTTGTGATTGGCTAATAATAAAAAAATTAGCAAGCTTCAGCCTGCTTTAAACAATATAGATTAGTTTGAATGGTTTGCTATCATTCGTAAATAATAGTCGCAAAAATTTATTTTTTATTCCCTGATTTATAAATTATTTTTTTTAACATCCTGCATTACTGTTTCTTTCCCGGTTAAAATGTTAACAAATTTTTAACAAAAAATAAAAAATTTACTAATTTAGATGTGATATAATTACAATTGCCTGGTTATAATATTCTTTGTAAAGGTAATTTTTATAGAAATAGAAAATTTACAGAAAAGCAAGAGAGAAGTATGGGATTTAATATATAATTTAAATCCATAAGAATTTTCATTATAGTTGAATTGTTAATTTCAGTGCTATATTTGAAGCTATAAGCAGTCAGCAGTTAGCACTCAGCTTAAGAAATAAAAAGCTGAAAGCTAATAATAATTTAAGGAGGCTCGTAAATGATTAATAAGCTTACTTCTGACCAGATGCAACTTCTGGGAAAGCTGGTAAAAAAGAAAACTCACTTTAAGGCAGAGACTCAGATAAGAGAAATAGATATGGTAAGTTTATCTGCTGCAGGTATTCATCAGGAAGAGAAGGTCTTTATAAAATACGAAGATAAAGAATTGGATTTAAAACAGGCAAGAGCAAAGCTTAGGAAGCTAGGTGTGAAAATTGCTAACCCTTTACCATCTATTGGAGGTTACAGTGCCATAGTAGATACCTCTACCATTGAAAAGCTGGAAAAAAATGGATTTACTGTTATATCCAATTCTTATGTCCAGATAGTTCCTGAACCTCCAACAGATGCTATGACAGGTTGCATGAATTCTCCTGCAAATGCTCTTTCTGGAAGTACCGGTGGATCTTTTATAAAGCTGGATGTAGCATCTCCTTCTATAGGTGCAGATCTTATTAATAATATGGGCTACACAGGAAAAGGTGTTGGAATAGCTATTATAGATACCGGTGTTGCACCACATCCTGACCTCATAAATGGAAATAAACTGGTGGCTTTTAAAGATTTTGTAGGTAATAGAGAAGGTGTGGATAAGGCTTATGATGATAATGGTCACGGCACACATGTTGCAGGTGATGCCGCCGGAAGCGGTTATCTTTCCAATGGTCTTTATAAAGGGTCTGCTCCTGATGCACATATCGTAGGGTTAAAGGTTATTGATTCTACCGGTGGTGGTAATGTGGCAGAAGTGGCGGAGCGGATTACAAAAGCTATAGACTGGGTAATTAAACATAAAGATGAGTTTAATATAAGAGTTATAAATATGTCTTTAGGACTTCCTCATATAATGCCTGATTTTGAGCCTGTTAATGAGGCCAGTGAGAAAGCTATCAAAGCAGGTATTACAGTGGTTGTGGCCGCCGGGAATTCAGGACCTGATGAAGGAACAATTAATACTGAGCCGGGAGATAATCCTAATGTAATTACTGTAGGAGCCTCAGACGATCATAATACCCCTTCAAGAAAAGATGATAATGTAGCTAATTTTTCCAGTCGTGGCCCCACACCGAAAGGTATTACAAAGCCGGATATAATAGCTCCCGGAACAGAGATTATGTCTATGAATGTCCCCGGTTCAGAGCTGAGTAAGCAGGCTTTACAGATGGCTCAGATCCGTGAAGTAATAAAGAATGCAAAACCTGATCAACTTAAACAGATAGGACAGATGCTTGTTCAGCAGGGTGCTTTACCTGCTGATGCTATAGGTCTTCCTTCTGAGCAATTGAGAAAACTTTTACTGGGTGCTGTTCCTTACATGCCTATGTCTGGAGAAGCTCAGATTGGTGATAAGGTGGGACCAGCTTATATAGGTATGCCTGGAACTTCTATGGCAAGTCCCATAGTTGCAGGGGTTGTGGCTAACATGATAGAGGCAAATCCTGAGCTTACTCACTATCAGATAAAAGATATTCTTATGTCTACTGCTGATAAGTTTCTAGAGGGAGATGCCAATACTCAGGGAGCAGGTTATATAGATGTTAAAGAAGCCATGGAGAAGGTTCTGGCTTTGAAGAATAAATAATCCGTAGGGATTATATAGGGGCGCACTGCCCGTGCGCCCCTACTTTATATTCTGTCTTTTTATTTTAATTTCCGACGCAAGACGAAGGCCTTTTTTCAGTTCTCTTATGAGTTTTTCTCCTTTTTCTGTTGACTGCCACTGGTTATTGCCGACTTTATTTATAAAGCCGTGGGCCTCCATAAAATTTATTGTATCTATGAATTCCTGGAGATCAAAAATCCTGTCTTCTGAGGAATCTACCATTAACATAAGAAAATCACCATCGTTATTTAAAGCGTGAGGAGGTCCTCCTGTATAAGTAGTAGTCTGACTTCCCAATTGCCATTCCTGAGAGTTCATAAAAGCCTTCTTTCCTGATGTATAAATTTAATATACAGGAATTTTCATTATTGTTAAATTATTAATTTCAGTAAAAATAAACCTTTTATATTTAAAACTATCAACAATCAACTTAAGAAAAAGCTGAAAGCTAATAATAATTTAAAGAGAAGTAATTCAACAATTGTATTCTTAATTCCTGCTTTTATAGTTAGTTTCATAATAATCCATAAATAAGAAGTTAGTAATGCATAAGGGGATTTTAAAAAAGGAAGTTGTGTTAAGTTCATTATGAATAAGGTGGATTGAGAGTATCATAGTTAAATTTGTCGTCAATCCCTGTCTTTCATCAACCCTTTAATTTCTTCTATCATAAGCCCTGTATATTTTGCGATTACGTTTATATCAACCTTATCTTCCAGCATTTTTTTGCCGTTTCCATTTTGCCTTTTTCCATGCCTTCCTTTTTCCCTGTCCGGGCTCTGGAGCAAAAGATATGCCGTCAAAGGAGAAAATTATAACTTAAATAAATACAAAACTGCATATTCTGTAATAACAGATTTCATCGTAACAGGATCATAGATTTTGCGTAAGAGCCCGGACAGGGACAGACTTGTGAGATGGATACTGACTTGCCTGTTGCGGTACTAAGAAAAAAATAAAAGGGAAGTTCAATTTTTATTTAATTTCTTGATGTTTCAGTTAAACAAGTAGTATAATAACTGTTATGAGTAACTTCATATTTGATAAATATAAAATCTTAAAAACTATTGATGATGATTCCTCTACTGTATACCTGGTAGAGGAATGTGAAACAAATAAGAAATTTATACTCAGAAAAGTTCTTACAGATACAGAGAGTCCCCTTTATGATACGGCAGTTAAGGAATTTAAGGAAATAGGTAGACAGTCACTTAGGATAGATAAAAAAGCTAATTCCCCTGTTATAATAGATTTCTTAAGTGATTCTGTAAATAATTATCTTCTTCTTGAATATAAAGATGATGTAAGTTTAAGGAGAATTATCGCATATCCTTCTATCGGTAAGATTTTGAATAATCGTTATGTGGTAATAAGGGGAATTGCTGCAGGTGGATTTGGCATAGTATATATAGTCCGTGATCTGAGTCTTCCTTCTAAATACTGGGCTCTTAAGGAAATGCAGGAAGAAGGCGGATTTTCTGAAATAATAGAAAGAAGTTTTAGAATTGAAGCAGAAATGCTTTCTACCCTTGAGCATTCTGCTATACCGAGAATATCTGATTTTTTTGTAGAGAAAAATAGATTGTACCTTGTAATGGATTATGTTCAGGGAGAAACACTCAGAAAATTGCTTAGAAATTTAAAAAAGAAAGAGCATTTTACTGAGGAAAGAATAGTAAATTGGGCTTTAAGTATATGTGATGTGCTCAATTATCTTCATAATCTTCCCTCTCCTGTAATCTTTAGAGATCTGAAACCCGATAATATTATGATAACCCCTGAGGATGATGTAAGATTGATTGATTTTGGTATAGCAAAGGTTTTTCAGGGACAGAAGAGTGAAACTACAAAATATGCCCTTCTTACAGAAGGTTACGCTCCACAGGAACAGATGCTTGGGAAGGCAGAACCAAGAAGTGATATATATGCTCTTGGAGCAACCCTTTATCATCTTCTCAGTGGTAAACATCCCAGAGATATGGCACCTGATTTCCCTTCTCTTCAAGAGATTTCACCTTTTTTAAGTAAGATAATTTCTAAAGCCCTTCAGCAGAAAATTACAGATAGATATCAGTCAGTAGAGGATATGAAAAGAGACCTTCTTGTGGCAAACTCTTTTATGAAAGCTAAAAAGTATCTTGATAGAGGCAGAGAGTATGCAATTAAAGGTGATAACCTTAATTCATCTACTGAATATATGCAGGCAAATATGGAGTATGTAAATATCATAAAATTGCAGGGAGAAAACTATGAACTACTTTCTGCCATTGCCGAAACCTGTGAAAAAATGGGTTTTAAAGAGAAGGCCAGGGAAGTTTATATTAGAATTTTAACACTTGATATAAGTAATAGTTTAAAAAGTGAGATTCAGAATAAGATTAATCTTTTAGGTGATACATCCCATAGTTCTCTTTCTAAAATAGATAGTTCCGACAGAGAAATTTCTTTAAAGACAAAGACTTTTTCTTTCCGCTTTTTTACGAAGAGAAAGTATATTCTTACAGGGGTTATTTTTATACTATTAGTTTTGGCTATAATATTTATACTTGAGAGATTTATGATAGCCGAGAGATGTGGCAGCAGAGGTGCAGTTTTATACCGGCAGGGAAAGTATGAAGAAGCTTTAATGTGGTACGATAGAGCTCTTAAACTGGATTCTATTTCTACTACCTACTGGTATGGCAGGGGAAATAGCCTTCGTTCTCTGGGAAGG
>JAKJGF010000267.1 GCA_022704525.1 Bacillota bacterium
TCAAAAATTTGAAAACCACGTGTCTACGTCTATTTTATAATACGAATCCCCCTGGTTTTACGCCATTACTTAACTTCAGGTTGTCAAACTTCCGTTATAGATCTCAGAAAATTTCCCAATCTTCTCCAGAATGAACAATAAAATAAAATTATCCTCTTTGAGAAGATAATTTTATAATTTAAGTCAGGTTTTCCCAGTTTTTTTATACCTGTGTTTAACTTTCGTTATCAAAAAGGTCTGTTAACTTAATATCCAGAGATTCTGAAATTTTATCCAGAGTGGAAACAGAAGGCGATACCTTTGCATTTTCAATTTGAGATATGAGACTCTTGGATAGATCTGTCATTCTGGCTAATTGAACCAGAGTCATTCTCTTTGATTTCCTGGTTTCTCTAATTTTCTTACCTATAATGATAAGTAAATCTTCTAATTTTCTTCTTATTAACCCTTTCTTTATAGCAATTTCTCGTACTAACCTTTTAATATCCTCGATATTAAAAGGTTTTGTGCAATAATCGACAGCTCCGAGTTTCATAGTGCCTACTGCAGACTCCAGAGAAGGATGACCTGTAAGTATTATCACATTTGTATCTGTGTCTATATCATTTATTTTCTGAAGAACCTTTATGCCATCTATATCAGGCATCTTTAAATCTAAAATTACAATGTGATAATGGGAAAGTTTTATTTTTTCAAGAGCTTCAAGTCCATCCTGTGCTTCAGTCACCTGGTATCCTTCCTGCTGGAGACAAAAAGCCAGGCTCTCTCTTACAACTTCATCGTCGTCTACTAATAAAATTTTAATTGCCTTTGCTCTAGCCATTTTCAATCACTTTCTCTTTATAATTTTTTTTAATTGTTTAATACATTTATGTATTTTAACATACTCACTACTAAAAATCAATATTTTTGAACTATTTTTTTTGATTATAATGATTTTTTCTTATAACTAAAAAGAATTCTCTTCTGTTCTTCTTTTTCTTTATTTTTTCGGGGAATGTAAATTTTTGTAAGAGAATACGGTTCTTTACCTGTATAATACATACAGGTAGAACCAGTCATGGGTGTAGGAGTGAAGATCTGTATCTGTTCTATGGCTATACGTTTGTTTAAAATATAATCCTTTAATTCTTGAGCTTCTTTTTTGCCTGTCCCGGGATGAGCTACCATAAAATAAGGAATAAGATATTGTTTTTTAGATAATTCTCTGTTTATTTTTATATAGGATTTATAGAATTTCTCAAAAGTTTCCAGGGGAGACTTATTCATAAGTTGCAGTACCCCTGGAGAAACATGCTCCGGTGCTACTTTAAGCTGTCCGCTAATATGGTATTTTATCAATTCATAAAGATACCTTTCATCTTTCATAGCAAGATCAAATCTTATGCCAGATCTTATAAAAATCTTCTTAATATCTTTTATGGATCTTAAACTTTTAAGAAGATTTATAAGAAGACTGTAATCTATTGAAAGGTTTTTACACTTAATACAGTTTTTATTACACATAAATTTTTTATTATAATTCCATGAAAGATTACTTCCGTCTATTATAGAAGGAAATACTATAAAATCTTTACCTTCAATGTATCTAAAGCAGTTCATTCCGTACATATTGGCAGTAGGGCCTCCAAGATCATCTATATATCCTTTGAAGGCCGGATGTTTTTTAATACTTTCCACTTCCCTTATAATAGAATTCACTGAACGACTCTGTATAAATTTCCCCTGATGACAACATAAAGCACAGAAGGAACAATCTCCAAAGCATCCTCTGTGGGTTATTATGGAAAAAGTCACCGGTTCCAGTGATCTGACAGGTATTTTATATTTAGTATGGGCTCTTCTGGTAAAAGGTAGTTCATAGATATAGTCTATCTCGCATGTTGTTAATGGTAGAGACGGCGGATACTGTATAATTACAGCATGTTCATATTCTTCTAAAAGAGGTTTGCCTGTAAAAGGTTCCTGTTCCTGTTTTTGTAAAAGATAAGATTTAGCAAAAGAATTTTTATCTGATGAAATCTCTTTAAAAGAAGGAAGTTTTATAGCATTTGAAGGGGGACTTTTCTTAAGTCTTATAACAGTGCCTTTTATTCCATCAAGTTGTTCCCCTTTACTTATACGTCCGGCAATTTCCAGTATCTGCCTTTCTCCCATACCATATACAAGAATATCTGCTTTTGTATCCAGGAGTATGGAGCGACGGAGACTATCAGACCAGTAATCATAATGACCAAATCTTCTCATAGAAGCCTCTATCCCCCCTATTACTATGGGAATATCCTTATATACTTCTTTTATTCTGTTGCAATAGACTATTACTGCTTTATCAGGTATGGCATATTCCCTTTGAGTTAATCTCGGATTATTACGTCTTTTTTTACCTGTAGCCGTGTAATTTGCAAGCATAGAATCAAGGCTTCCCGATGTTACACCGAAGAAAAGTCCGGGAGGTCCTAATCTTTTGAAATCCTCTGAAGATCTCCAGTCAGGCTGATCCAGAATAGCCACACTGTATCCGTGAGAACGAAGCAAATGAGCAAGTATGGCCACTCCTGAAGATGGATGATCCAGGTAGGCTTCACCTGAAATAAGGATAATATCAGGCTGTCTTATACCACGGTCTTGCATTTCATTACGGGTTGTAGGAAAGAAAAAATCCATAAATAAATTGCCTTTATTCTCACTTTTACCTTTCATAGCCAAATGATATCAGCTAAATTCTTCTACTGCTGATAGTTTCCTTCTTCCTGGAAGAAAACCAAAAAATTATGAAAGCAAATATAGAAATTCGATTTATTACTGAAATGCAATTTTTACTTGATATGCACTTTATTTTCTGTTATAATAAAAATAAAATTAATTTAATGTAATTTTTAAATAAAAATGTTTACAAAATTTTTATCTGCAAAAAAAGGATTTAATTTTCCGGAACTGGCCATGTCTATGTTGATTCTTGCAACTGTTGTCGTGCTGATTCTGGGTATATTTATCGGTGGAGTACTGGGCGTGAGAAAAAGTACTAATCAGATAACCATTACAAACGCTCTTTTAGCCACGATAGATCAATATTCTCAGGCTGTTCTTTATGATTTTGATAATCCTCTTTATATTAATGGTAAGAGTTACAAAATATCAGAAGAAAAGATTATAGACAAAACTACAATCATCGAAAAATGGGTAGAATTCGAGGAATCTGGCACTAAACCTACAAATCGTCTTAAACACATCACTGTAACTATCTACTGGTATGATAAGGGTGTAGAAGGTCTTATCAGTAAAAGAAAAATGTCATTTACTACCGGGATAAATAATTATCTTACGTATAAATAATTATTAAGCCCTCAGCAGTTAGCTATCAGCTATCAGTAATAATAAAACTGACTGCTGACTGCTGAGAGCTGTAGGCTTACAATAATTAAAGGTATTAATTATGAAGTTCAAAAATAAAAAGGCTTTCTCACTTCTTGAGGTTATGCTTGCCACTGTTATCTTTGTATTTTTACTGGGTATATGTGCTGAAATTTTAATATGGGCTTCATCGGTTTCCCATAAAGTAACAGCCAAAGGAAGCAGTCAAAATGAAGCAGCTAAAAGTATTGCATGGTTAATATCGGATTTACGTCAGACCTCTGCAGAATCAATTTATACAGATAAAGGGCCTTCCAATACTATGAAATCCTTAAGTTTTCTGAGTGGTATAGATGAATCTATAAATGTGGAATATACTATGATTATGCCTGCTCCGAAATGGAAGAATTTTGTTTTGTATTATCTCCGGGTAGATCCCAAAAACTCTGAAAAGAAACTTTTACTCAGGAAAACTTTTTATGATCCTCTTTCTTATCCCTATGCTTTCAAGAAATTCATACCGGAACCCATGAAACCGGTTGATATCAATTCTCTTTGTGATGGAAATTTAAATATAACAAACAGAAACAGAATAGTGGCCAGAAATATTTATAACCTGGAGATACTGGAACTGGATTTGAATAAAAACTCCTGTACTCTGAAAGTTCGAACCAGTGAAAAGAGTAAAAAAGGATTGGAAGAAAAAGCAGAATTTACCACTACAATAATAATGAGAAACACTATTAAACAACCTATATAAAAATTTATTATTAAGGGAGGTATTTTTCATGAAAAGACCCGGTAAAAATTCAATCTATGAAAGAGGTATAGCACTCATAACAGTTCTCGCCATAAGCTTTATATTGTTAGGTATATTAATTATACTTATGGCAGAAGCCTATAATCATATGGGCAGAGCTTTAAAATATAATTCTGATGCCCGGGCGCTTACCATAGCAGAATACGGTGTTCAGAAAGCTATTTATGAACTTGAAGAAGATTTAACCTGGGCCGGTGTTACTGATAAACCTTTTTCCAGGGGAAGCTATACTGTAATTGTAGTTAATAATTTTACTAACCCTGATCCGAAGGGAACAGTACCGGCCAACTCAATATGGGTAAAATCAACAGGAGAATTTGCCAATGGAAAATTTAAGAAGACCGTTGAAGTAATACTCAGTTATCAGTTAATACCCTATGCCGCTATCAGTGATGGCAGATTAGAGATGAGAGGGACAAATCCTCTCACCTTTAAACTGAAAGCAATCCCCGGTTTTACAGGGAAAATCCATTCCAATTACAACAGTGCCTCTCTTAAATACGATCCCTCCTATCCGAATTTTTTTGATATGCTTAATGTGAAAACCCTGGATATAGACGGCACAACTTTTTCGAGTAGCGGAACTATCTCGGCTGCCTGCGGAACAGATATTAATACGGCAGGAGGAACAGTGATAACTTCTTCGTCTCTCGACAAAAGTATTCCTCCCTTAACTTATAGCGATGTTAAACCGGCAAAAGGTCTTACCAGACTGGATCAGTATGCACCCCCCGGCGTGACCTTTGCCGGAAAGATAAGAAAAAGTGCAGGAGGAGATCTTGAGGCATTATGTAGCACACCTCTTGGTAAGGTATGGTTTAGTGTAACTGCCCCTTTCCTGCCGGATGGCATGTCATGGAACCGGGCCACATCAACACTTAAAGTCAGTGGTAATTTAAAATATTATAATGATGAAGATTTTGAGATAGAAAATATAAATCTGGAAGTCGACGAAAATTCAGAAGCGGCTATGTACGTCGATGGTTGTATAAAATTTAATAATATGGGTTTTGTCGCTCTTAACGGATATACTCTGGCCTCTCAGTCAGATATAGAATTTAATAATACTACATTTCGAATGGATGCCCCGAATGATAAGAGGGCAGTGGCAATTTTTTGCGGAGAAGATTTCACCATTAATACCTCATCGACAGATGCACCATCGGGAGGAAACTATCTAAAAGGTGCTATTTATATAAAAGATGGTGCCTTTAAGATTAACAATTATTGTGCTCTTGCCGGTTCTGATAATTCAATAGCAATGGAAGGAGTAATTATCTCTGGAGGAAATACAGGTGGTGAAGGTATTATAGTAAATAATGAAGGCTCTTCTGATTTTAATTTTTCTTTATTATATAATCCGCATCTTGCAAGAACACTGATTACTTCCTCTCCGATGAATATTCAACTTCAGCCGGTGTTCTGGCGAGTGTATTAAGAGTGTGTCTGAAAAATTTCTGACTGCCGATGCAATTTTATAAAGTTCCTTTCTAACTTATTAGTTCTTTTCTACTATTTAGATTTTTATTAAATATTACATTATTCTTTTTTCAAGACACTGATAAGAATATCTGTTTTATTTTCATTACCGAATATTTTTTTGAAAGCCAAGTCTATTTCAGGATTAATGAATTTCATTACTGAATACCTTTCTATTTTTTAACCGGCTTTTCTCGCTAAAGTTATCTAAATTCCCTTAGGAGAGTTTTTATTCACGATTGAACCATGCCAAGGGGGGAGGGAAAAATTTGTCAGTCAATCAGTACACAAGAGATTATTTATCAACCCGAAAGTGACGGATTGGTAGAAGATCACAATTTTAATTTGACTTTATCTTTGCATTAAGTTATAATAAGAATTAATTTTATAGAAGTATTTTCAGTAATTACTGAAAGCTAAC
>JAKJGF010000268.1 GCA_022704525.1 Bacillota bacterium
TTTTTAAATCGAAAAAGAGTAACTATAGTATCAGATAAAGGTGTTATAGTTTTTTTGACTTATAAGAGAACAGTGAAAGATGTACTCAGGGATGCCAGACTTGAGATAAAAGAAAAAGATCTTGTAATACCTCCTCCTGATACAATTTTAAAAAAAGAAGCCACTATAAAAATTTTTAAAGGGAAGTCTGTTTTTATCATAGTAGATGACCGGGTAATAAAAACTATAACCCATAAAGATAACATAAAAGAAGTAATACAGGAATTAGATATAAAATTAGGTTCCTGTGATAAAGTCACTCCCTCCCTTTCAGCTAAACTTAAAGATAAAAGCTGTAATTATATATATATAAAGAAAGCAAAGAATCTTATTGTTACAGTAGCCAATAAATCTCCAGTAAATATAAAATCTACAAAAAGGTATGTTTACCAGGTTCTTTCGGATATGAAAATATCTTTAGATTCAGAAGATAGAATTTATCCGGTACCTCAGACTCCAATAGTGGAAGGTATGAAGATAAATGTTACAAAAGTAAGGCATAAATTATATGCAGAAAAGATATACATACCTTATAAGATAGTATACCGGGATGACCCAACGCTAGAAGAAGGAAAAGAGAATGTAGCACAGGAAGGCCGTGAAGGCGTAATCAGGTATGTTAAAAAAGTCTATTATAAAAACCATCAAATAAGTAGTGAGAAGCTTGTGAAAAAAGATGTATTAGCTGAACCCATAGCAAAGATAATTCTTGTTGGAACAAAAGTAGAACCTTATTATGTTCCTGCAACTGTTCCATCTATAGAAATGGCATCCCGTGGTTCTATACCTTCCAGTTATGTTCTTACTATGGAGGCTACAGCATATGACCCCGGTTATAGGAGCTGTGGGGCTTCTGCTGATGGTTATACTGCAACAGGTTTGCCTGCTAAATATGGTGTTGTAGCAGTAGATCCTTCTGTCATACCTATGGGAACACGTCTTTATATAGAAGGATATGGATATGCCGTGGCAGCCGATAAAGGGACTGCCATAAAGGGACATAGAATAGATCTTTGTTTTAATAGTTATGATGAGGCTATAAGGTACGGGAGGCGGACAGTAAAGGTACATGTGTTAAATTAGCTATCAGCAATTAGCTTGTTGTTAGAAATTAAACAGTCTGGATAAACTAACTATATGGGTGAGGAAAAGTTACTCCGTTTAAAAACTTTAAAAGAACTAAAATCCATCGGATTATACCCCAGAAAAAATATTAAAGGACAGCATTTTTTAGTAGATTCATACTTTCTTCAGAAGATAATAGATACGGCATCTCTATCTCAAGAAGACAGAATATTTGAAATTGGCGCCGGCACAGGTAATCTGACTTTTGAGCTTGGAAAATCAGGGGCAGATGTTATAGCTCTTGAGAATGATATAAACCTGCTATCAATTCTAACAGAAAAATTCAGGGACTTTAGTAATGTAAAAATAGTTTCTGGAGATTTTAAAAAAATTAATTTGGCAGAACTTCTCAGAACCGAAAATTCGGCAGATTGGAAGGTAGTTTCAAACCTTCCTTATTATCTTACAAATTATATAATTCTTGCTCTCCTTGAAAAAAAAGAATTTTTCAAATCTATCGTTTTAACTGTCCAGCTTGAAGTTGGAGAGCGTCTGACTTCTCTGCCGGGGAAAAAATCTTATGGATCAATAACTCTTTTTGCCAGATATCATTCAATAGTAGAGATAATAGAGATTATACCACCTGAAGTATTTTTACCCAGACCAGAGGTTTATTCTGCTATAATAAAGATAACCCCTAATAGAATACCTCCTGTTTATGTGAAAGATGAGAAAGTTTTTTTTGAACTTATTAGAGCTGCTTTTAATATGAGGAGGAAAACCATCCGAAATGCCTGGCTTCGCTCACCTCTTATTAAATATACGGAGGCCCAGATAGACGAAATATTAAATTCTACAGGTATTGATAGTAAAAGAAGAGGAGAAACCCTTTCTCTGGAGGAATTTGCAGAGGTTGCCAATTGCCTTTGTGGTTGTAATGATAACACATAATCCCGAAAAATATGTTAACATAAATTTAACATTCTGTTAATAATGTGTTAATACTGCCTACTTATAATTAGAGCAGAAAAAGCGCAAGTTTATGTGTAATCTGATGATAAGGGGTGATACAGATGGCCAAAATAGGACAGGTTCCAGGAACCAGTGTACCTGCCACATCAGGTACTACAGTAAAAGGTCAGCCAGTTGTATCTCCCCAGGATAAAAAAGTAACTTTTACCGGGAAACAGATACAGCCCGGGACACAGACACAGGTTCGGCAACAACAGCAAAGAGCACCTGATAGACAGATAAGAAAACAGGACAGCCCTGTCCAACATGGTAATTTTCAGATTTTATCTGCTAAAGATGGAAAATATTCCATAAGACTTACCAATTTAAGTGAAAATATATCTTTTGGCAGATTAAATATGAGGGATCTTGCATCTCATCTGGCAAAACTTAATATGCCCATGACTGAAAAGAATCTTAACCTTGCAAAGAGTCTGCTGGAATTCAAGATGCCTCTTTCAAAGGAGAATCTTCAGGATGTAAAGACTGCTCTTGCTATGATGTCACAGAAGACTGATGGAGATGTTCAGGCAGGAGTTTTTATGAAATTAAAGTCTATGGGTATAACTCCTGAGAATGCAAAAGCCCTTCAAACACTTTTTGCAAAGAATCCGAGTATAGGTCATCAACTTGATAATCTTCAGAAGATGGCCAGTTTTTTTGCGGCTTCGGGAAGCCCTGTTCTTAATGATGCTATGCTTACGACTCTTTTAAGTCATGTAGCCAGTATGTTCGGGGAAATGATTTCCGAACCAAATAAAGGAGAGAAGAAACTGGCAAAAAAACTTGAGGATCTGGCGGAAGAAGTCGGTATAGAAGGTGATGGAGGAGGTATAGGGAAGGCAAAAAAGTCCGGTAAAAATTCAGCCCGTGGAAATTTATCTAAATTGAAAAAGAAATTTAATGATAAGGTATCTGCTCTTAAAGGACACCTTCCCAAAGATCATGAAGAAATACTTGAAGAAACAGCAGGACTATTGAAAGAACTTGATGAAAATCTGGAAGCTCAGAGGCTTATTAATCGTTCTCCTTCATTAGATGATGATAATTTTATATATCTTCAAATTCCCATGAGGATGTCAGATGGAATTACGGAAACAGTTCATTTGTTGTTAGACTATGAATATGATTTAACAGGTCAGAAAGTAGTAAATCCCAAAAAGACAAAATTGATGTTTTCAATACAAACGGAAGATATGGGTATAATAAATATAAGTATGAATATCTGGAAGAGAAATCTTTCATTCTATATAGAAACAGAAGATGAATATGTAAGAAGACATATAACTAAAAATGCACCGAAATTAATTAGATCTCTCAGAGATAAGGCTTATAAAGTGGGTTCATGGGAGTGTGTAGTAGAGGAAAACCCTGTTAGTTTCCCTAATGCCCTGATGGAGAAAGAAGAAGAAGCTTCAGGCCTTGCTACTCTGGATGTAACTATATAATTATGGAATTTATCTGATGTGAGTAAATTTGATGATTTAGATGATTATGAAGAATTTGATTATATTGAAGATTTATCAGAAAATGAGATAGAGGAAGAAGATGAAGAAAAAGGGGATAAATTAGCTGTAGCTTTGCGTTTTGATCCTGAAAAAGATACTGCTCCCAGGATTGTAGCAGCAGGAAAAGGTGATGTAGCCAGACAGATAATAGAAGTAGCTGAACAGAGTGATATACCAGTATATCAGGATGGGTCTTTAGCAGAAAGTTTATCCCAATTTGAAGTTGGAGCTGTAATACCGAGTGGTTTATATGAATTAGTAGCTGAGATGTTAATATTCCTTTATCAATTAAATGAAAGCTGGCTTCAGGAGAGAGTCAGTGATTATGAATACGAGGAATGAAAATTTTAAAATAATTATCAGGAGGAGGTGAAGAATTTTCCTCACGAGAGGATTTTAGTTCTATATTGTATAATTAATAGATGTATAGTATAATTATAATGGAAAGTTTTATGGAAATTTAATCCGAAGGTAATGACCTGAGGAGTTAACTAAGAAAGGCAGGTGTATAAAATGTTAGATGGAATGAAAATAGCATCTCAGGGTATGATGGCAATGATGTATCAGCAGGATGTCCTTACAAATAATCTTGCTAATGTTAATACTGCAGGTTTTCAAAGTTCTACTGCCATAACAAAATCTTTTGAATCTGAGCTGGCAGGTCAGATGCAGGGACAGGGTTTTGAGGCCGTGGGAGGCCCCAATGATGGTGTTCCTGTACTTGGTATAAAAACAGCTTCAAAATTCCAGCCAGGTGCTGCTCAGGCTACTGGAAATCATACAGATTTTGCTCTGGGAGGCAATGGATTTTTTACTGTTAAAGGACCAGATGGAGAAACAAGATATACCAGAAATGGTAATTTTACAGTAAATGAGAGGGGTTTTCTTGTAACAAATGATGGGAGTTCTGTAATGGGCTTTAGCGGACCAATTCAGATTCCTCCTGGAAAGCAATTTAAAGTAGATGACCTTGGAAATGTCTCTGTAGATGGACAGAATATAGCTCGTTTACGTGTTACTGAATTTAATGACATAAACGAACTGTATAAAGTTGGAAATAATGCCTATAAGCCCAAGAGTCCTACTAATGTGGGGCAGATTACTGGAAATCCACAGATTAAACAGGGTTTTCTTGAAACTTCAAATGTAAGTGTTGTAAAAGAAATGATTAAAATGATGGATATAGAACGTGCCTATGAATCTAATGAAAAAGTCATTCAGGCAGAAGACCAGATGTTACAGAAATCCATACAGGAAGTTGGAAGAGTAGGTTAATAAAAAACATTGAAAGGAGAGTGAAAAGATATGATGAGAGGTCTTTATACTGCTGCCTCTGGAATGATGGCACAGCAGTTAAACATGGATACGATATCCAATAACCTCGCCAATGTAAATACTACCGGTTTTAAAAAGGGACGTATAAATTTTCAGGATTTAATGTATGCAAATCTGAATGAATCCGGGGAGAATAATCCTATGGGCGCTCAGATAGGTATGGGTGTAAGACAGGTCGGAACAGAAAAAACCTTCAGCCAGGGCAGTATGAGCCAGACGAATGATCCTTTTGATCTTGCAATACAGGGTAATGGTTTCTTTGAAGTTATCCAGCCCGATGGTACTAAAGCTTATACCCGTGATGGTTCTTTCAGTGTAAATGCTCAGGGACAGATGGTAACAGGCAGTGGTGATCTGGTGGGTGTAACCATACCTCCTGGAGCAACTGATGTAAAAATAGATAAAGACGGGACTGTTACTGCCATACTGGCAGGCCAGAAAGAGCATCAGAATATCGGTAATTTACTACTGGTAGACTTTGTAAATCCACAGGGATTAAAGGCAATAGGCGGAAATAAATATCAGAATACAAATGCCTCTGGCCCCGCACAAAAAGGTAAACCGGGAGAAAATAATCTTGGCAATATAGCTCAGGGTTTCCTTGAGAAAGCAAATATTAATGTAGTAGAAGAAATGATAAGTATAATTGAAGCCCAGCGAGCTTATGAGATAAATCAAAAGGGTGTCCAGTCAGCAGATCAGATGCAGAAACTGGCTAATCAACTCAAGAAATAATTAAGTGAGAAGTGAAAAGTGAAAAGAACTCTGCAAAGAAGAAAAAGTGAAAAATAAAGAAAATTTACTTAAGTACTATTGCAGTAACTCACTTTTCACCTTTCACATCTCACCACCAGAAAGGCGGTTTTAAAATATGCAGATTGATCGACCGGGATTAAATATGAATAGCCCTTCTATGCAACCTGGTTCTCCAATACAGCAGGTTCCTATGGCTCCGCCCGGTGCATCTCCTTCACAGCATTTAGAAGATATGGCTCTGAAAAAACAGTGTCAGGAATTTGAATCTGTCCTTATAGGGCAGA
>JAKJGF010000049.1 GCA_022704525.1 Bacillota bacterium
CTTTGACGGCATATCTTTTGCTCCAGAGCCCGGACAGGGACAGGTGTATATGTTTTTTGGATACTTTTTTACCTGTTGCAGTACTTAGTACGGCAACAGGCAAGTTAGTATCCATCTCACAAGTCTGTCCCTGTCTGGACTCTTACGCAAAATCTATGATCCTGTTACAATGAAATCTGTTATTACAGAATATACAGTTTTGTATTTATTTAAGTTATAACTTTCTCCTTTGACGGCATATCTTTTGCTCCAGAGCCCGGACAGGGACAGGTGTATATATTTTTGGAATACTTTTTTACCTGTTGCGGTCCTTAGAATAGTGAGATGTGAGATGTGAGAGAATAAGATAATATACATGTAAACCTCTTTTCACTTTTCACTCTTTAACCATTCCTGGCAAAAGCCATACCAATAACTTCTTCAAGTCCACTTTTTATTTCATAGTTCTCCAGTGGTATTAATTCATTTTCACAAATAAATACTTCTTTATTTTTCTTTTTCATTTCTTCTATAACCATAATCGCAGCAGCTTTAAATTCTGTAAGTACTATATCAAAATCAGTGGAAGAAAAATTTTTTAGATCCTTTGACAGCATTTCTCTGTTGGCCAGGTTATTGCTGTAGTTGACTATATTACATTCATAGGTTTTTTCCAGATAATCTTTCTGTCCTTCTATTGCTGATAGAGGGGATGTAGTAAAAAATAGTATATTTTTTCCTTTAAGGCTCTTTTGATTATTCAGTATTGGACATGGCTTAAAAACTGTTTCTATGACGAGATGAGTAGAGACAAGGGAATTTAGAAATTCTCTGAGTTTTTCTCTATTATTCTCCGGTGTATCACATTTAGTTATAATTATCATATCTGCTTTAATTATACTATATCTTTCTATTTTCCCGAATTTGTCAGGATTCTGGTCTGCTCCTATAATAACTATCTCACCGTTTATCTTTACCGGTGGTCTGGATATGCCACTTCCCTGATATATAATTAACTCCGGGTCAAGGGTTTCTGCTATTTCAGTTCCTGCCCATACATTAGAAAATGCTGCCACACCTGTTCTATAAGCCTCTCCGACTCTAAAACATTCTATGACAGGAAAACCGGTACTCAAGGCTGTCTGCCAGTTATCTGAAGATATAGGTCCTTCTTTTTTACTGAGTTCCAGTATGTCTTCTGTGTTAAGGCTGAAACCGTTCGGAGAAATCAAACCTGGTTCTACAGGACCACTTCTGCCCATAGTTATAAATACAGGTCTGTATTTTTCAAGATATTTTCCAAGACTATTTATGACAGAAGTTTTTCCCACCCTTTGTCCGGTTCCAAGAAAACATAAGGTTGTAATATTTGTACGATGAAGAATAAAATCTCTTAAGAGTGGTAATTCAGGGCGATCTATGGTAAAGGTAAAATCTATACCTTCATAGACAGCTCCACTGGATGTTATAATAGAAGCAAATTCATGTCGATTTTCTGTTGAAACTGTAGGCGCGCCTGCAAAATCATAAACTTTTTGTGGATGGAATGTTTCAAGTCCTTTTTTTATTCTATCTACAGAATTTAAATTTTTGTCATATATAATCGGTATTTCTAATTTTTCTAAATCTTGTGGTGAACCTGTCTTTTCTATACTTCCCAGTATTACTGCCCCTCTTATATCTCCTATTTCTTCTTGAGCATATGTTAGGGCCATTTTATTTGTATGTATATATGTAGAACCTTCCAGAAGGAGTAGTGTTTTTCCCTTATTCATATTTATCTTCTCCTTTTGTGCAATGTGTAAAATTGAATGCCTAATGCTTTGAATAACTTATCTCTGATTACTCATAACATATTACGCTCTATTTTACCTCATTTATTATTTTTTTCCAATAATATTCTTTAAAAAATTCACATTCTTGACAAGATGGAGTATTAATGTTATATTAAAATTTAACCTTTTTCTCCATAGATGTATTTTCTTTGAAGGAGGGTAATTGTATAGTGATCAGTAATTTAGATTCTATGGGTATTGTAAAAGTTGTTAATGATCCCAGATATGGTAAATTTTATTTTCAACCAATTGAGGAGCGTGTTGCAAGAATAATTGGTAATTCTATGAGAAGAGTCCTCTTATCCTCACTTCCCGGTGCATCTGTTTATTATGTTAAAATAGATGGTGTTCTTCATGAATTTTCTACTATACCGGGAGTAGAGGAAGATGTTACTCAGATTGTTCTTAACCTTAAGAAATTGCGTTTCAGAGTTTTTTCAGATAGAAATAAAACACTTCATCTTTGTGTTAAAGGTATAGGCCAGGTTACATGTGCTGATATTCAGGCAGATAGTGAGATTGAGGTACTTAACCCTTCTTTACATATAGCTACATTAACAGAAAAAGATGCAACACTATCTATGGAGATTGGTGTTACTACAGGCACCAGATATATATGTGCTGACAAGTATACTGAGCTGGAAGGACAGGTAAATATTATTCCTATAGATTCTTATTTTTCTCCTGTAGAGAAAGTCTGTTATGAGGTTAAGAAACTTGATTCCATTGCTATAGCTAATACCAGTCTTATTATAGAGATCTGGACTGATGGAAGTCTTATGCCGAATGAGGCTTTAAGTAGAGGAGCTAAAATATTGAGTGATTATCTTAATCATTTTACAGGCTTGAAATCAGGACTGCAGAAAGTGCAAAAAGCTGATAGTATTCAGTCTCAGGGATCAATGCCTTCTTTAGATATAAAAATAGAAGATTTAAATCTTTCTGTGAGAGCCTTGAATTGTCTTAAGCGCGCCAGTATAGAGACCCTTGCAGAATTAATCCATGAAAAAGAATCAGAGCTTATGAGTATTAGAAATTTTGGAAGAAAATCTATGACTGAGGTAATAGAAAAGCTAAGAGAATTTGGTTTATCTCTTAAGCCTGAAGATGATTAACTTTTAAACCTTATCAGAATATTTTTGTTTGTCATTAATGTACGGAATTTTTGATTTATTTTTAGATATATGGTATAACTTTATAGGTTATTCAGCCTGCCATCAAATAGCAGATAGAACTATAGCATTTGATGGCAGATTGCTTTTTGTCTGCTGTAGATGCAGTGGAATATATACAGGCTATTTTATTTCTTATTTATTTATATGTTTTACCAGTAAGAAAGATGCCAGTTATTTTCCTTCTAAAAGTGTAATAGTTACAGGCAGTATCCTGGCTTCTTTTATATTTTTTGATGTGGCAAGTGTTATTCTTGGTTTCAGGCATGGTGCAAATGATATAAGAGTAATAACAGGTCTTTTTGCAGGTATGGCTTTACCTTTTTTAGTTGTTCCATGGATTAACCGTTTACTACTTGCTTCTTCAGGGAAGAAAGAAAGATCTATAGATGGTATATTAGCTTACTTTATGGTTGTTATTTTGAATCTACTGGCTTTTCTTATGTTTACATCAGGCCAGTCTTTTTTATTCTGGCCTTTTTTTATTATAATTGCATCAGGTCTTATACTTTTGTATGTAAATCTGAATACAATTTTTTTGTTATTTTTTTTTAGATTAGTAGGATGTAATAAACCAGTTCTTGCTAAAATTATATCTTTATCTTGTATTCTTTTTCTTTTAGAAATGATTCCTGTATATGTTTTCTATAAGATTTCAGGTATAAAATAATAGGGATTTTAGTGTATTAGATAGAGAAGGAATTCTCTTTTAGAAGAAGAATATTTCTAAAGTAAGTTTTTAAAAAGAGGAGAGGATATTTAAGTAATATGGCTAAAAGAAGGAAAATAAAAATAAATTCAGATAATGAAGAAATTAAAGATAGTTCTTCTGTGACACAGAGTGAACCACAGGATAATCCTGCAGAAGAAACTCTTGTTTCAGAGGTGGAAGAACCTTTTTCTGAGGAAGAGAGTATTCCTTCCTCACAATCAGAAGAATATGAGGAAATTCAGGAAAAATCTCTTACGAAAGAAGAACTTTTGAGAAAAGAACTTGAAGAAGTGAAAGCTCTTGCTGCAGAAAATCGAGAGAGTTTTTTGAGAGCCAGGGCAGATTATGAGAATTTGAAGAAGAGAACAGAACAACAACTCAGTAATAGTATCAGTATTGGAAAAAGAGTAGTAATAGAAAAATTACTGGATGTTCTTGATAATTTTGAAAGGGCTTTGAATGTTGATGAAAGCAAAGCTGATGTAAAGAATATTCTTATAGGTGTACGTATGATATATAAACAGTTAAAGGGTGTACTTGAAGAGGAAGGGGTAAAGGTTGTTCCTACTGTAGGGAATATATTTGATCCTCGATTCCATGAGGCTATTGAGAGTGTGGTTTCAGATAAATATAAAGATGAAGAGATAATAGAAGAAAGTTTGAAAGGATATATTTATAAAGATACAGTTATTCGTCCTGCCAAGGTTAAAGTTTCCAGGGTTCCCATGTAGTCGTGATTGTATGTAAAACGTGAGACTTAGTCTCACGTTTTACATTTATCCGATTATTTACTGAATTTTTCGGATTTCTCCTTTTCTTTCATTTCCTTTGCATATTGTTGAATTCTTTTTGCTAACATCTGTACCTGATATAATTTTTCTCCCCCTCTTATTGCCTGAAGTATACCATTCTGTAAGTAAGAGGGATTTTCGTCTTTTAAATATAATCTCATTTCCTGTAAGCCTTCTTTTGATTCTTTTATGCCCATTTCAAAGAGTTGTTTTGTCTGTTCCATTATCTGTTTTTCCCGTTCATCCGTTAATTCAGGCAGTTTTTCTTTTCTTAATGTTTCTTCACTCTGCTTTAGAATACCATCGAGCCAGTCCAGTCTTGCTGTAAATTCTTCAGAAGAGATTTTTTTCTGCATAAATTCTACTGCTGTATCATAGATTTTTTTAACATTTGGTGTCATCATAGGTGTTACTAGATCTCTTGTTTCACCTACGTCTATTCTTACAGTTGGTCTTTCATCTACTTTTTCTTTATCTATTGGCCTCATATCCGGTATTGGTATATGACACTTAGGACATATCTTGATCTCTGGTTGTAATTTTATTCCACATTTAAAACAGATTTTTTCTTTAGGCACAGTCTCTTCTTCTGCTTCTTTTTCTGCATCCTCTACTGCTTTTGCCAGTATACTGTAAGAATTACTCAGTTCCTCTGCTGCCTGTCTTACTAATTCTACTCCTTCCAGTATATGTTCCGGATCATTATTCTGGAAATATAATTCTATTTCTTCAAAACCTTCTTCCATAAGATCCAGAGCTTCCATAATAAGAGGTGCTTCCCTTTCTGCTTCTTTAGTATCATAAGATTCATTCATAAGTTCTTTCATATGCTCAAGAACAGTTTCATGAAAAGCTTTACAGAATTCCAGCCTTCTTTTAAGAGATTCTTCTTCATATATTCCTTCTGCCACTCCTTTACCGATTCTTATGAGTTCGCTCAGCATAGGAGAATCACAGAAAGTCTTTATTTTTTCTTCATCTTTTTTCAATATATCTGCTGATTCAAAAAGTGAATCAGTATGGTATATCAATTTTTCTATACCTTTTTTTATATGATCTAAATTATTGTCTTTCAGATATAATTTAAGTTCTTCCAGAGCCTCTTCGAAACCATTCAGATCTTCATAAACAAGAGGAATTTTCTCATGGGCAACCTCTGTTTTAGGCTGAGTTTTTGATAGAAATTCAACAGCAGTTAACATATTTTTATGAAGGTAGTATAAATTATCAAGCTGTTCCTGAAACATTTCAGGTCTGGCCTGCCCTTTCATTAGAACCTGAGCTACCTGAATAAGGTTATTAACTTCAGGAGATTTAGTTAAATTTTCTCTGCCCTGGGCTTCTTTTAATTTTTCAGCCATATCTTTAGGAAGTTTTTTATATTCCATAAATTCTATTCCTTCTTTCAATTTTTCATAATAAAATACTAAAATATTTCGTAAAAGTTATAAAAAATCCTTCTTTAAATAAATGGTGCTTAAAAATTTGCTTCTTCCTCTTTACAGTAGGTTTCAAAAATTTTTTTTGCTTCTTCTCTTATTTCTCTTTTTATTTCTGAGGAAGATATACATATATTTTCAGGTCTTCCCAGTATGTATATACTATTTGCCTGAGGTACAGGAAAAGTTCCAACAGCTTTCTGGTATATTTCAAGAAGTTTCCATCCTTTTTCAAGAAACCTGTTAACTTCTGTTTGATCTGAAGATTCATATATTTCTTTTATATTTTTGAAATTTCTCTGAGTCATAGTTTAATCTCCTTTTTAGCTTTCAGCTATCAGCAGGATAATTATATTTAGAAAGCTTATAGTTCATAGCTAATAGTTGATTGGTTAAATTTATAATTTCCGGATATTTATCAGCATGTTTTGTTGCATCAAGTAAAAGCTTCAGAGCAGGTTCTATATATTTCAGAAAATCCTTTTTTCCTTTTACCAGTCCCAGAAACCCATAGGCACCAAGAGCCTGCATAAGACGTTGCATTGAAGTTTTATAGAATATATCAGTGAAATGATGCCGATTTTTTATATGTTTTTTCGTAATATAATATTCAAGTAAATCTTTACGTAAGTCACCGGGAAGACAAACATAGGGATCATAACTAAGAGATGCCATATCATACTGACATACACCGAGGCGGGCTGATTGAAAATCTAGGAAATATAATCTATCCTCTCCTATATAGATATTCTGTGACTGAAAGTCTCTATGGACTATAACCGTTTCTTCTCTGGAGAGAGTTTCTGCAAGGTAATCAAATTCTTTTATTAAGCTGTCTTTTTGTTGTATCTCCAAATTAAAGACTTTTCCTGCACAGCTTTCAAGAAAATAACTGGTCTCCCACCGGTAATAACTATGATCAAAGATTCTATTTTTTATTGAAGGACAGTTTTGTGGATTTAATTCCTGTAATTTTATCAACCAGTCAATTACCTCTTTATAAATTTTTAATAATTCTTCTTCTTTTCCTTTTAAATTATTTATCTTATTCTGTAAAGATAAAGTTCCTCCATCTTCAAACAGTATAAGTCCATCTTTTTTGTTATAATCATATATGTTGGGGACAGGTATGTTGTTTTTCCCCAAAAACAGACCAATTTCAATCTGTTCCTCCACTTCTTTTTCCGAGGAGCATAGAATAAATTTTTTTCCTTCCCCCTGAATTCTAAAATACTGCCTCTGGGAACCACCGCCGTGGAGTTCCAGGATATTAAGATTTTCTGTTGAATTATAATGATTTTTAAGTAACTTTATCCAGCCTTCTGGAAGTTTTTTCATAGTTTTATTTTGCTTTCTCCTGTTAAAATACTATTTGTAATTTCCTCATCTCCATGAAGGATAACATTATCCCATATAAGAGAGTTTTTAATTTTCAGATTTCCTGTGAGTATTACATTTTTTCCTGTAACAGCAAAGCCTTCAAATCTTACACTTCTACCAATCTGTGCCGAAGGATGGCATACTATCTTTTGCTTTATACCATTTACTCTGTAAGTATTATGTATAAGTATATCTCTGTGAGCTTCCCAGTAAGATTGAACTGTACCTATATCCCGCCAGTAATAAGGTTTTTCCGGTATATATCCTTTAACTCTTTTCGGCTTTTTTTTTATTATTTCCAGTATTACAGGATTGATTTCAAAATAGCCCTTTTTATTGGGAAGCCACTCTAAGAATTCATTATTATATATGCTTATGGCAGATCCTGCCAGATTTTTTACATGAGGATCTTCTTTTCTACCCAGAATATTTGCTATATCCACTATAGTTCCATCAGAAAGTATACTTACGTGATTTATAGGTTTATAATCAACCATTATGAGTGTGATAATATTATTATGATCTTTATGAAATTCTATGGCATCATGGAGATTTATAGTGCTGAGTATGTCAGATGTATGGACTATGAATATTTTTTCATTCTTTAGAAAATCCTTAAATTGTAATGTGCCGCCACCTGTACCTAAAATTTCTTCTTCTTCTGTAATAAAGATATTTATATGCTGAATTTTTTTTAGATATGGTATAAGTAATTCTCTTAAATAATGAGTATTTATTCCCACATCTGAAATTCCCCATGTTTTCAGATATTGAAGTATTAAATCAATCATAGGAATATTTACAACAGGGAAGAGGGGTTTTGGTAATATATTAGTCAATGGTTTTAGTCTTGTGCCAAATCCTGCTGCCCAGATAAGTGCTTTCATAATTGTATAGGAAATAATATTTTTAATTGTCTATTCCCTGAAGCCTTATTCATAAAATAAGTATTTCTCCCGTCTTTCTTTAAATTTTTCTTCGTCTTTTTCCCATAAAGCAATAATATTTTCCAGACTTTCTCCTCTATCAATCATTTCTCTTAATTTCTGACTTCCGGAAAGTATATCAAAAGGTAATTTTTTATATTCATATTCATAGGGTGGATGTCTCCAGAGAGTTTCTTTTTCATATCTTTTATGCACAGCCATAAGTATTGCCACAAATGTTTTTACTGGTTCAAAGAGATTTCTTTCTGTTACATGAATCTGTATTCCTCCGCAGATTTTTCCGGCATACTTTTGAAAGGTGGGCTGAAAATAAAGAGGCCGAAAATATACTCCTTTTAATCTAAATTCTTTTAAATCTTTTTCTATGATGTATGGATCAATATAAGGTGCTCCTATAATTTCAAAGGGTTTTGTAGATCCTCTTCCTTCTGATAGAGAAGTTCCCTCTATAAGACATCCTCCAGGATAAACAATTGCAGTATCCAGAGTGGGCATATTGGGAGAAGGCATTACCCAGGACAGGCCTGTTTCGTCATACCACATATCTCTTTCCCAGTTTTTCACAGGTATTACTTCCAGATCAGTAGCTAAATTTAATTCACCCTGAATCATTTTTAAAGCTTCTCCTGTAGTAAGGCCATGTCTTATAATTAAAGGATGAAGTCCTACAAAGGACAGAAAATCTCTATTTACAGAGGGGCCTTCTATTTTATTTCCTGTAATTGGATTTGGCCTGTCCGGTACAAGAACTTTGATTTTTTTATTCCCACAGGCTTTTACCATAAGAAGAGCTGTCCATAAGAAGGTATAATATCTTGAACCTACATCAAAGAGGTCAATAACCATTATATCTATATTATGGAGCATAAATTCTTTCGGTTCACGAACCTCTCCATAGAGACTGTAAACAGGACATTTAAAATGAGGATGGATAAAATCTTCCCATTCAATCATATTATCCTGTGTATGACCGTAAAGGCCATGCTGGGGGCCAAAAATAGCTGAGATCTGGATATGCTCATAAATTAAATCCGTTATATGATTTAACTTTCTATCTACAGAAGCAGGATTAGCCAGAAGAGCAACCCTGTATCCTTTTAATACTGAAAACTCCTTTTTTACCAGACAATCCAGTCCTGTCAGCGTTTTATACTTCTCACCTCTCACCTCTCACCTCTCACTTTCATATATCAAATGCGTAAAGTCCATTTTCTTCAGATGCAATGAAAAGCATATTATCTGCTATGGCAGGTGAGGAGATTAATCTTCCTCCAATGTCCTGTTTTTTGTCACTCTGATTGTATACGTCAATGGCATATAGTATTCCATTATTATTGCCTGCATATAGTATTCCATTTGCTATTGCAGGAGAGGAAAGGATTTCTCCATTTGTTTTGTATTCCCATATCTTGTTCCCCGTAGTGGCATCAAGGGCATATATATTTTTGTCTTCTGAACCTATGAAAATTTTATTATAGGCTATAGCAGGAGAAGATGTCATTTTCCCACCTGACTCAAATTCCCATACAATATCTCCTGTTTTTGCCAGCAGTGCAAGGACTTTATTTTCAAGTGTTCCGAAGAAAAGTATATCTTCAAAAAGTGCAGGTGATGATTGGACTCCTCCGGTATTTTTTACCCATAACTCTTTACCTTCCAGGGTGAGAGCATAAAAAGTTCCGTTTGTAGTTCCGAAATATATACCTTTACTGTCTATTACAGGGGATGATACGATATTCTGGGTTGTTTCAAAAATCCATTTAAGTTCACCTGTTTCAATGGAGAGAGCATATATAATTCCATTTTCAGAACCGATATAGAAAATATCTCCGGATATTAATGGAGAAGAACTCAGCTTACTTTTTGTTTCATAAAGCCACTTTACATATAAACTGGCTTTATCCAGTGCATAGATAAAACCACCATTAGATGCAAGATAGACAGTTTTTAATTCAATTACCGGCGTAGATTTTATTTCTCCATTGGTATTAAAATTCCACTTCTCTTTTCCATCTTCTTTATTCAGACAATAAAGCCTTGTGTCTTCAGAACCTATGTATACTATTTCATCAGATATTACAGGTGAGGAACTTATCTTTCCGTGGGGTTTGAAAATCCATTTTTGTTTTAATATATTCTGGGGTTGATTTTCTGTAAGTTCTACAGGATTATAGCTGCATCGGACAATATCCTTCTTAAACATTGTCCAGATTTTAGCTTCTGCTGTATATTTCATTTTTTCTAATTTTGTTTTTACAGTAGAATCTATACCTGGAACAGATAAAGCTTTTGTAGTAATTTTATATACCTGATGATATTCTTTAAAACTTAATCTTAATTCTGCCAGTCTATCATAATAAGGAATATTAGTTTCATCCAGGGCTAATCCATCACTGTATGCATCAGCAGCTTCTCTGTAATTTTCCATATTTTCGAGAACTTTTCCATATTTAAAAAATATAGTTGCATTTTTGGGATTAATTTCAAGAGCTTTGAAGTAGATATCAATAGCCTCTGTATATTTACCGCTTCCAACATAAATATCTCCCAGTAGTATATGATATTCTTCTCTGAGCACAACATAATAGCCATGGCTACGAATCAATTCAAGTTCCTTTGCGTTAAAGGTTATCATTTCTTTTCTACAAAAATCTGTTTTTGTTAATTTATCATATAGGGTTTCTTTTGTGAAATTAGTGTTTATTATTAATTCTATAGCTTTTAATTTTCTGGAGGTAAATTTATTTTTTAATTTTTTTATAGTTTCTTCATCAATTTTAAAGATCTGATTATATTTTATAGCCTTTTTTATATGGTCAATAGCTGTGGCCCAGTCTTTATGTTCAAAAGCATTTTTCGCCATATTAAAATGGGCTTCAGCAAGCTCCAGATTTACATTTATATTATCATCTGTAATAAAATTAGTGAGTAAATTTATAGCTTCTTCATTTCTTCCTGATTTTCTATAAATTCTGCCAAGTTTCACTCTATAAAAAACATTATCTGGCTGGAGATTTATCATTTTACTGTATATAACTTCTACCTGCTCTGGTTCTCCCTGTTTATCAAAAGCATCACTTAAAATTTCAAATAATGTATAATCATTTACTTCTACGGCAAGAGCGATAATTTGATTTATAATCTTACTGCTGGTGACTCCCATAGTTACAGCTTTTGCTATGGATTTTATAGCATTATTAATATCTTTTCCTTCAAGATAAATCTCAGCTTTGTCTATATAATAATTAGGATTACTTACACCATATTTATCAGCTTTCTGTATATAAGATTCAGCTTCCCATATTTTATCTTCTTTCAGGAAGATTTTACCTAAAAGATGATTGGGTTCATAATAAAATGGATTAATAGAAATAGCTTTCTTTAAAAGGTCTTTTGCCAGGGATAATTCATTTTTTTGTATAAGAAGTCGTCCGAGAGCAGTTAGTCCTTTGTAATGCTCAGGTTCTAATTTGAGGACATTATTTAACAGTGGTTCTGCTTCTTCAAATAACTCATTTTGTAATAATAAAGTACCAAGTTTATAATAAGCCTCGGCAAATTTCGGTTCTTTTTCTATGGCAGTTTTATAAAATTTGGCTGCTTCTTCCCAGTTTTTTGTCTCCAGGAGGATTCCTATAAAGAATTGAATTCTTGGAGACTCTCTGGATAATCCTGTTACTTCAAGGATTGATACAAGAGACTCATCGATTTTTTCATTAAGCTGGGTATGGAGTTCCACCAGGGACTGAATATCTTTTTCATTACTGTTATCCATTGCCAGTAAATTGTTTAAAGTTTCTATGGCTTTGTGAATATCACCCTTTAGATTGTAAGCAATACTCAATCCTCTGCAAACTCTTATTGTTTTTTCTATTTCCAGGGATTTTTTGAACGCTTCGAGTGAGTCCTGATACATGCCTTGATAAAGGTAGAATTCTCCCAGACGACAGAGGTTAAGCTGTTCTTCTTCTTTATTTTCTATACTGCTTTTTAAGAGATATATCATCTGTTTTGTATTCTTCTCATCCATGTTTGCCAGAAGAGGCCCTTCTATATCAACCTTTAACAGATGATATTTCTTTTGATAAATTAAATTTGCAGGAGACATATCTACAGATTGTTTATAATATTCGTAAGCAGATTTTTTATCATTAATCCTTTCATATATCTCTCCTATTGCAAAATATAAAGAGGCATCTCTACTCGATAGTTTTATAGCTTCTTTATATAAATTAATTGCTTCTTCAAAGAGGTGCATTTCTATATTTTTTTGAGCCTGAAATAAATAATATTTTAGAGTATTGTATTTATTTCTTATTTCTGTAATTTTATTTTCCAGATCGGTAGCTTCAGGATTAATTCCCAGGGATTTTTCATACATACTTGCAGCTTTTTCTTCCAGTCCCTGAGCATAGTAAAGGTCTCCTAAAAGTCTGTAAGCACTTTCAGAAGTATCCCTTTTACTTATATAGTCCATTAAATATTTTTCTGAATTTTTGTAATCTTTTTTTTCCAGTAGAAGTTTGCCCAGTGTTAACTTTAGATCAAGGCGGGAGGGATCTTTTTCAACTGTTTTCTGATAAAGAAGAATTTCATCGTCAATACCGTGTTTTTTCTTCTTTTTTAATTTTGATTTTAAAGCATCAGGTCTGAGTTTCTTTTTTTTCTTTTTAAGCCTTAATGCTCTTTCATCTGTTTCAAGAAGAAGCTTTTTCTTCTTTTTAAGTCTCATTAGATCTTCATCTGATTTAGGAAGTTTCTTTTTCTTCTTTTTGAATTTTGATATATCTTCCTCAGATTCAAGAAGTTTTACAAGAAGTTTCTTTTTCATCTTTTTGAGTCTTAGTAATTTTTCATCAGGATCAAGAAATTTCTTTTTTTTCTTTTTAAATTTTGGTACATCTTCTCCACCTTCCATGAGGAGTTTTTTCTTCTTTTTAAGCCTTGAAGTTTCTTCCTCAGATTCCTGTGGTTCCTTTTTCTTCTTTTTAGGTTTTATTAAATCTTCTTCAGAATCATGTGGTTTCTTTTTTCTTAATAATGTTTCATTATCCTGTGTTTGTATTTTTTTCTTCTTTATTTTCTTCATTTTTCTTTCACTCTTATCTAAATAAATTTTTAAATGATATCATTATAATTAAACTGAAGTTAAAAATCAATCTTTTCTGTAATATATCTTATTGCTATATATGCCATACACATTCCAAATACTGCCGGCACAAAACATATACTTCCCTGTTTTCCTCTTATTCGTCCTCTTTGAAATTCTCCTTCCTCCCATGTTTGCCTGGCTACAGGTTTTTTCGCTTTTTCAGTAGAATATACCACTTTTATTTCTTCTATGTTGATATGTTCTTTTTTTAATTTCTTTTTAAGTCTTTTTGCGAGATCACAGGTTTTGACTTCATTTAAAGTACCTTCTTTTACCATAAAGGGGGAAATCCTTCCTCCTGCTCCCATACTGGATATGAAAGGAATATTATATTTAAGAAGAGATTTAATTACTTTTGTTTTAGGATTGAGACTGTCTATAGCTTCAATACAAAAATCTATTTTTTGTGTTTCTTTCAGTATATTTTCTATTGTCTCTATATTGAGAAATTCAGATAGACTTAATACCTCTGCCCGGGAGTTAATTGAATTTATTCTTTCCTTCATAATATCTACTTTGTTTATACCAATTGCTTTTTCTGTTGCCATAATCTGTCTGTTGAAATTTGAATAACATATTTTATCAAAATCTATGAGGAGAAATTTATTTATACCACTTCTTACAAGTCCTTCTATGGCAAAAGAACCTACTCCACCGAGGCCAAAGATAGCTATTCTACTTTCTGCAAGTAATTTTAATTTTTTTTCCCCTATTAATATCTCAGTTCTTTCAAACTGTCTTCCAGTAATTTGATCCATTTTTCTCTATTCCTATCAATCCTTTTAAAATCAAATAATGAAGAAACATTATTCATAAGAGCTTCTTTTATTTCTTCTTCCTCTTCTTCTCGTGCTTCAACGAGAGACTGAAAAACCAGGTCTAAATGTTCCGGTTTGCTTTGAAGACTTACAGGTTCGGTCTCAGGTGGTATAAAAGGTGTATCAGTTTCACATAATATTCTGTTTAATGGAATCAGAGATGCTATTTTTTTTAGCCTCCTTGAACGCTTAAATGTAAGAGTTCCGCTGAAAGATATATAAAAATCTTTTTTTATAGCTATATCAAGATATTTAAAGCCTCCGGAATAAGAATGTAATATAACTTTTTCGGATTTTTGCATGTCCTGGAAAAGTTCATCAAAAGCTTTCCTGCAATGTATTATTAAGGGTAGATCTTTTTGTTTTACCATTTCTATCTGTTTTATAAAAGCTTTTTTCTGACTCTCCAATGGAGGATTTCCCGGATAGTTATCATATCCTATTTCTCCAACTGCCACTGCAGCGTCAATGGTTTTTTCCATTATTAATATAAATTCCCCATATTCTTTAGTCTCCACAAAGGCTACCTGAGGATGTACACCTATTGAAATATATACATTTTTATATTCTTTAAGAATAGGAATTGTTTTTATAAGGGTATTTCTATTATGCACACAGGTTATAATTCTTTGAATTCCTCTGGCAAGAGATTTATCTATTATGTTTTTGATCTCAGTATTTGTAAAATGATATAGATGAGTGTGTATATCTGTTAACATTTTTATTAAGTGAAGAATGAGTATTAAATTACTGCAGTAATACCTCACTTCTCACTTCCTGCAATCACCTCAATAACAAATTCTCTTTAATAATAAAGACTTCCTTTTTAAGAAATAATAAAATTTTAAAAATTCTTATAAAAAGCAGGGGTTTATTTTAATTTGGCAAATTAAATTTATTAGAATAATTTTTAAGGAGATGTAATGGTTAAAAATTGTGATAAATGTGCTCAATTAAATAGGACTGATGATCAGTTTTGTATTAGATGTGGAAATCTTCTTACATCTGAATCTTCTCTAATAGAGAGTTTTTCTTCAGGAGTTCTGGAACTTGGAAGACTCAGTGATAGATATAGTATTCTCAAAACAATTAAAAGTGGCGGTATGGGTAAAGTATTTATGGGGATAGATAAAAATCTGAGCAAAATCTGTGCAATTAAAGAACTTCTGGAAAGGTTTACAATAGATCAGAAAGAACAGGAAAATCCTGTAGAGATGTTTGAAAGAGAAGCAAAACTTCTTGCAAGCCTTAATCATCCAAATCTACCCAGGGTTTATGATTATTTTATAGTAAAAGACAAATATTATCTGGTTATGGATTATATTGTGGGAGAAGATCTTTTAACTATTATGGATGAAAATAATAAAGATGGTTTCCCAGAGGAAGAGGTGGTAGAATGGGCTCTTCAGTTATGTGATGTCTTAAGTCATCTCCATAACAGACAACCTCCTATAATTTATAGAGATCTTAAACCCGGTAATATAATGTTAAAGAAAGTTGATAATACACTGATTCTTATAGATTTTGGTATAGCAAAACCAACGCTTGATAAGAAGAGCTCATCATTAGTTGATTATATAACTCCAGGTTATTCTTCTCCTGAACAGTGTGCCGGTAAGGAATGTGATGCCAGAAGCGATATTTATTCCCTCGGAGCTACTATATATCATTTACTTACAGGGTTACGTCCTGATGATTTTTCCAGTAATTCTCTAAAAAAACTTAAGCCCCATGTTTCATTTTATATGGATGAAGTAGTTTCAAAAGCTATGGCGCTCAAGCTTAAAGCCAGATTTCAGACATCAGAGGAGTTTAAATATGCTCTTTCTCTGTGGAAAGATCCTTTTTCTATTCTACAGGGTGATAGTGATAAAGGACTCTCTGAAAAAGATCTTTTAATTCTTCAATTGAAAGCAAAAGATAAAAAAGTCAGGTTAAATGCCATCAAATCTCTGAGTAAAGCAAGAGAAAGAAAAGTAACAGTATCTCTGATCAAGCTGTTACAGGATAATGATATGTTGATTCAGAAAACAGCCGCCGGTGCCCTGGGTGATAGTGGAGATATTATAGCTCTTGATGGTTTACTCCTTTTACTCAGACATGATGACCTTTCAATCCGAATGGCTGCAGTGGAAAGCCTGAATAAAATTAGATTTCCTGAAGACCCTGAGATTGTTTTTATCTGTCTTAAGAATTTCTTTAACCATAAAGATAAACATGTCCGTTTTTATGCTTTTTCTCAACTGAGTAAATTTAAATATGAAGCATTTTATACTTATCTTATAGATGGTATTCAGGATGAGGATTCCAATATCAGGAGGCTTTCTGCCATAGCCCTTGGAGAGTTGGGTAATCCTGATGCTCTGGATTATTTGAGAAAAGCTATCAAAAAAGAGAGTATATTTTCTATAGCTACAAAGAGAGCTATTCAGGCTTCTATTCGGAAACTTAAAGATATAGCTAATAGAATGTTACAGGAGGAAATTGTTGCAGAAAAGCCTGATTATGAGGATGATCCGGTAGATGACAGTTCTTTTGAACAGTCTGAAGTAAGTATATCTCAAGATTTAAATGATACAGATGAATATGAAGCGGAAATCTCATCAGATATCCTGAAGGATGCAAAAGAAATGGGCAATGAAGTTAGTTCTCTTTTAGAAACATCATCAAAAGAGGCTTTGCTTGAGCGGTACAGAGCTAAAACTATTCCTGAAATGACAGAAACTAAAAAACCGTCAGAAAAACTCTCTTATTTTACCAGAGAAATGGAAATTCCTTCTGAAGAGGTTAAAAGTGTTCCATTACCCGGGACACCTGTAATTATGTCTTCTAAAAAACCTTGTATCAAGAAAGCCAGACCCGGCGAAGTCAAATTGACAAAAAGCGATATTCTTATACCCGATAGAGGTATGGCAAAGACTCAGGAAGTACCTAAATCTACGGCAGGTAAGTCTCTTTTGAAAAAGAAACTCGGTGTTTCTAAACATGTTGAACTTCCTTCAGATGATGAAATTGCAAGAACTCAGACTGAAGTAATAGATACTTCAGCAGTAACCATGGCCGGGAATGTTATGGAAACTTCTTTAGAACCCTCAGGGGGTATCCAGGAGATTATTAATCCTTTAGAAGAATATGTTCATGAGGAAGATATTCGGGAAATACCGGTGAAAGAGAAAAAAACTTTTGAAGATGTAAAAAAGAAAACTCCTCCCAGACCTGTTTTAAACCAGGAAGAACTGGAAAAGAAAAAAGAAAAATACAGAGCTTTAATAGGAGATGATAAAAAGAGTTCTAAAAAGAAGAAACAGGAAGATGAAAAAGCCAGATTGAAACGTGAGTTGGAAGAAGAGAAAAGATATCTTAAAGAAAAGAAGAGAAAAGAAGAAGAGGAAAGAAAAAGGAAATTTGATGAACTGGAACAGGAGAAAAAACTGAAGAAAGCTTATCACAGTCTTGAAAATATAGAATATGCTCCTACTATAAAGGATGAAGCCCTTGCAAGGGAAAGAGAAAAAATTAAAGAAGAACTTGAAAGAGACAGAAAGAAATTAAAAGAAAAGAAAGAGAAACAGGAGGAAGAAAGGATACTCAAACTGGAACAGGGCCTTAATTGCTGGGAATTTATGCTATGTGGCAAACAATCTATGTGTTCTGCTTATCCTAAAAAAGGAAGAATATGTGCTCATACAGTTGGTAATTTAGATGGCAAGAAACCACGGGGTCCTCTTGCTTTAACTAAAAATTGTGCAGAATGTGAATTTTATAAAAGTGAGTATTATCAGTCTGAGGAGGAGAAGTGAAAAGTAAAAAGTAGAGTACATTTACTTTACTACTATTACAGTATCCTCTCCTGTCTCCCGTCTAATAAACCCTCCATGCCTCGCTATCTGCCACTCTATTAGAATAAATAGGAAATCTTCTACACATATCTTTTATTTCAGCTTTTATTTCAGTTTTTAGTTTTTCTGATTTTATATTATAAAGAACCCTGCTTATCATTTCTGCAATCTTTTTCATTTCTTCTGTTCCCATACCACGACTTGTGAGAGCAGGAGTTCCAAATCTTACACCGCTGGTCACCATAAGCCCTTTTGTATCATAAGGAATAGAATTTTTATTTGCTATAATTCCTGCCTCTTCCAGAGCTAGTTCTGCTTCATTACCTGTAATATTCTGTAAGGATAAATCAATCAGTATAAGGTGATTATCAGTTCCACCTGTAACCAGTCGAAAACCGCGATTTTTAAGCTCTTCCCCCAGAATTTTTGCATTTTCAACTATCTTTTTTGTATATTCTTTGAAGGATGGTTGCATAGCTTCAAGAAAACAGACAGCTTTTGCTGCTATTATATGCATGAGCGGCCCTCCCTGAATTCCTGGCATAACTGTTTTATCCAGTTTTTTACCAAAGGTTTTTTTGCAGAGTATCAGTCCACCTCTTGGCCCACGAAGGGTTTTGTGGGTTGTGGAAGTTATGAAATCGGCATAAGGAACAGGACTGGGATGGACTCCTCCTGCAATCAGTCCTCCAATATGTGCCATATCTACCATAAGATATGATCCAACCTCCTGTGCTATCTGGTGAAATTTTTCGAAGTCAATTATCCGGGGATAAGCACTTGCACCGGCTATAATCAATTTCGGTTTATGTTCTCTTGCAAGAGAGAGAACCTGTTCATAATCTATCAATTCTGTTTCTTTCTGAACTCCATAAAAGCATGTTTTAAATAATTTTCCAGAATAATTTACTCTGCTGCCATGGGTAAGATGTCCTCCATGAGTAAGATCCATTCCAAGTATAGTATCACCCGGTTCCATTATTGTAAAATAAACTGCAATATTGGCCTGAGAACCTGAATGAGTCTGAACATTTGCATATTCTGCATTAAATAACTTTTTAGCTCTTTCGCAGGCTTCATACTCGACTATATCTATAAATTTGCATCCTCCATAATATCTTTTCCCTGGATAACCTTCAGCATATTTATTTGTAAGAACAGATGCCTGGGCTTCAAGAACTCCCTCACTTACAAAATTTTCTGAAGCTATCATCTCCAGATTAAAAGCCTGACGTTCAACTTCTTTATATATTGCATCTGCTATTACTGGATCAACCTTCCATAAGACCCCCATAATTTACCTCCTTTTAGAGTGGTGAGAAGTGAAAACGTTCACGTTTCACGTTTCACTTCTCAAGATTTTATTTAATTCTTTCTCAACAGACTCCTTTGAACCTTCGCCATTTATTTCTTTATAGAGATTTTTTCTTGTTTTAAAATGTTCTCTTACCTCATAAGACTGGGACAGATAAATGTCATAACGTTTATTTATAACATCCATTTTGTCATCATATCTTCCACGATCCTTAAGTCTTCTTATACATTCTTCTCTTGATATTTTGATTTCTATTACGTTGCCGAGCTTTCTTTTCTGTGTTGCAAGTATTTCTTCCAGGGCTATAGCTTCTATTCTGGCTCTCGGAAAACCATCTATGATAAAACCTTTTTTACAGTCAGGTCTATTTAATCTCTCTGTCATAATATCTATTATTACATCATTCGGCGCCAGTTCACCTTTCTCCATATATTCTTTTAATCTTCTTCCTACAGGTGTATTCTGTCTGGCTGTTTCTCTTAAGAGTTCTCCTGAAGATATATGAGGTATAGCATATTGTTTTCCTAATTTTTCAGCCTGAGTTCCCTTTCCTGCTCCCGGAGAACCCATTATGACAATAAAAAGAGGAGAAGACTGGTATTCTGTATTATTTTTGGATTTATCTTTAATCATTACAATAATATAACAAATTTTTTTTTTGTTGGCAATAGGTAGTGTGAATGGTGATCGGTAATCGGTGAAATATGGAATAAAAATTAATTAACTATCTCACTTAAATCTCGTAAAGCGTAATGCGTAAAGCGTGATGAGTAGAAATAAGACGCATTACATATCACGCATCACGCATCACGAAAGTTGCGACAGTTATTTTGCTATATGTAAGTACTTAATAATATAGTAGTCACTTTTCACTGCTTAAGCTGTTCAATCATTTTCTTTACAGTATCTGCATTTTTACCATGTGGTTCTAACTCTAAATATTTATTCAGTGCCGGAAGAGCCTCTCCATTTTTATTTCCTGTATAGAAGTGAGATACACCAAGTAGCAAATAGAGTTTTGCAGTTTCAGGAGAAAGTTCCAGACCTTTTTTGCAGGCATCTATAGTTCCATTATAATCTTCCATACTATAACATACCTCGGCCAGACTTATATATGCTTTAATATACTTTGGGTCATACTCTACAGCTTTTTTTATATATTCTTTAGATTTTTTTTTATCAGTAGCATAATATGATAGCCCGATTCCATAATAGGCGTGAGCATTAGAAGCATTTATGCTTATTAATTTTTGGAAACATCTTATAGCTTCATCGTAGTTTCCCTGCTGATAATATTTATAACCTTCCAGTAGAATTTCTTCTTCCTTAGGATTTTGTGGGTTAGATGAATTTTGAGTCATTATTGCCATCCATCTTCTTGCTGTATTTGTATTTTCTCCTTCGGGAAATTTTCCCAGATATTCCTCAAATACTTTTTTTGCCTTCTGGGTCTGTCCGGAAGCATAATATACTTCACCCAGGTATATATAAATATCCTGATTATCAGGTAGGAGTGTTCTGGATTTTTCAAGATAACTAATAGCTTTTTCATAGTTATTTTCCATAGCATATATATTGCCTGAATATACATAATTCCATGGGAAATGAGGATCATATTTAATAGCTTTTTCAAAGTTATCCATAGCATTTCTATTATTTTCTTCCATGTAGGTCAGACCTGTTCCATAATAAGCCATAGCAGTTTTTGAAGATAAAGAGATTGTTTTTGTAAATTCATTTCTGGCTTCCTTCTTTTTGTCTGCCTTCAGATAGACAAAGCCTTTTTTTAAATGATCTTTTATCTGCTGTTCTTTATAAGCTTTATTTATTATGTTAAAAAGAAAAATACCTGCTACCAGTAATATTCCTATAGTTACTATACTGGTTATGGTTTTTTTCTGTTGCGCTCTGGTTTGAATTTCCAGTTCTTTTGTACGCCATTCTGCAAGATACGCAGGGGATATGAGTTCTATAGCCATAAGAGCCTCTTCTTTTACTGTGCCTTCTTTTTCCTGTTGAATAATTTTATTTAGTGGTTCAAGAGCTCTTTCATCCTTTAATTTTCCCAGGGCTATTATTGCTCTCATACGAACTTCATCTGACATATCATTCAGGGCAAGAATAAGAGGACCTGAAAAAGTTTTATTTTCATATATTCCCATAGCCTGTGCTGCAGCTGCCCTTACCTGAGGATTTTCATCATTAATAAGTATTTCTTTCATAAGTTCTTCTGCCTGATCATTGAGTCTGAATTTTGCCAGTGTCTCTACGGTAATTTTTCTTACCTCCCAGTCCTGCTCTTTTTTCAGTAAACTTATTAATGGTTTAACAGCTTTCTCTGTTTTTATTTCACCAATTGTTTTAATTGCAAACCTTTTAATTTTACTATCAGGAACATTGAGCTGTAAAATCATAAGATCAGCTTTGTCGGCTTCTTCTGTGACAGGTAAAGCTACCTTGACCATACCGGTGAGGGCCTTTTTCATTTCCAGAGCTGATGTAAATCTCTCCTGTGGTTTAAGTCTTACAGCTGTCATTACTACAGCATTTGTTTCCTCGGAAAGGTCGGTTCTATCCTTCATTACTGACTGGAAATTAAAGGGTATAGGAGCAGTTCCTGTAAGTAAATGATACATGGTTGCCCCGAGAGAATATATGTCACTTCTTTGTTCCGGTTTACCTCTGTATTGCTCAGGCGACATATATCCTATTGTACCTATAGCAGTTTTTGTAAGAGACATATCTTCCTCTGTCTGTACTGTTCTTACTATCCCAAAATCTATAAGTATTGCTTTATTATCACTTTCTCTTATCATAATATTGGAGGGTTTTATATCTCTATATATTATGGGAGGATTTCTTGTATGAAGATATGAAAGAACATCACATATCTGAGCACTCCAGTCTACAACATCTGCTTCTGGAAGGCCGGGATTACCTTTTTCTGCAAGTATTGTACTGAGGTCTTTGCCTTCTATGAAATCCATTACAAGATAATATCTACCTCCAATTGAGAAGTAATCACTTACAGATGGCATATTTGAGTGATTTAATTCTGATAGGATTTTGGCTTCCATTTTAAATCTTGTTATGGCTTCCTGCTGTTCCTGATGGTTCATGGATAAATTTATCAGTTCTTTTATTGCATATATTTTACCAAGACTTACATGTCTGGTTTTATAAACTGAACCCATACCACCGCTTTTTATTTTCTTTATGATTTCATATCTATTAGCCAGTATAATACCAGATGTAAGGGCTTTAAGTTCTGTTGGAACATCTTCAAACCCCAGAGAAAGGCCGCATTCACTGCAGAATTTGGCCTCACTTTTATTTTCCGCGTAACATTTAGGACAAATATAAGCCATAATTACCTCCATTCACATTATAAAAAACCGAGTATATGCATATCAGAAGTAGCATAAGGTATATTAAGAGAATTATTTAATAAATCACTTTTGAAATATTTTCTGTTAATATCTGAAAAAATATCCAGTACCTGATTATAAGCTCCGTCAGTATTCAGTTCATACCAGTTAAAATGTTTTATTATTTCATGAAAAACAAGTCCTTTATTCAGAATCATTTTTTGTAGTGTCCAGTAATTATCACCGATTACAAGGGGACATATACAGACATATATTCTGCTGAGTTTATTCTTTTTGATACATTCACAGGCAGGATTGATAAACATTTCAGCACCTTTTATATCCCAGAATGGGTCAAGCATAATTGCATCAAAGTAATTATGCAGTTCTTTCGGCACACCTTTTGCCAGATTTATTTTATGAGTAATTATACCTGTATTTTTATTTTCTATAAATCGGATTATTTCCCTGTCAATATCCAGCATATGAATTTCAAAATCAACCTTTGATTTAAGTGCCAGAGAGCAAAGATCTCCATCTCCCACAAAGAGTACCTTTGTATCCGGAGAAGAAAAATCCCTCAAAATTAGTTCTACTCGACTGAATGTTGTTCCTTCTGTACAATATTGTTGACCAAAATTAGCCTTTTTTCGCGGCCGATCTTTAAATATATGAGACTTCCAATTTTTCTTTCCTCTTTCGTAATAGTCAAATATTATGAAATCAATAAGTATTTGCATCAAATTTTCAATAAATTTTGTTACCTTTGTGTCATACAGGAGATATATTTCCTGTGAAATTTGTTGCATATTTGTTTCTATATTTGTGTGCTTATTATTACTACAGGCAAGATAGTTCAGACGATATTGTTTATTTTGTATTTCTTTTCTTACTGTCTCATATAATTTTTCTATGATTCTCTCTTTTTCAGATTTTATAGTATTTATTACTTCATTATATGTCTTTAAATCAACAGTGGGCCAGTGTTTCTTATTTATTAGTTTTGTTATAAAGGCTTTTATTATTTTCTTCCCTTTCATAATAGATCCTTTCCAAGTATTTTTATTCTGTTATTTTGAAAAAAGGTGACCAGCAGGGAGAACGTTTTGAACAGTCCTTAAAGGTTAACTGGCAGATCCTTTCATTCTGATTTCCCATGCCTTTTGCATTTACAATATATATCTGGGTCTCAAACTTATTAAGAGCATCCAGAGAAGACTGGAAGGCAATCCATTTCCCATCGGGAGACCATGTGGGATGGGTGTCATTTGCGGTACTCCTCTTTGTTACCTGGTAAAGACCTGTGCCATCAGAATTCATTGCAAATATCTGAAAGTTTCCTCTTCTATTGGAAGAAAAGGCTATCTTTTTTCCATCAGGAGACCATGCAGGTTCTATATCCAGATCTGGATGGTTAGTAAGATTATGATAACCGCTTCTATCTGGATTTATAACCATTATATCTATATCTCTTTCACGGTTTTTCTGAACCGGGATCTGTAAATCTCCCATTGTTGTATGCAATATTTTGGGAGAGGGATTGTCTATTCCTAAAAGGACATCATAATAATTCTCTGGAAGCTCTACACAGGAAGATTCATAAGCTATTTTTTTTCCATCAGGTGACCAGACAGGGTTTGTATCATCCCATAGATTTTTACCCGGTTCCGGTATGAGAAATGCAAAATCCGGATCTATTTCAGGTTCATTTTCTTCTTTAGAGTTGAATGTAATCTGTTTAATCCCTGTCCCATCTGGATTCATTATGAATATTTCATAATCACCGTCTCTATTTGATGAAAAGGCTATTTTTTCCCCATCAGGGGAGTAGCAGGCCTGCTTATCTTCCGAAGGGTCATTTGTGATATTTTTTCTTTGCTGGTTTTTCAGATTATATATATATATTTCATTCTGCCCATCCTGATTTGTTGTAAAGATTATATTTTTTCCGTCAGGCGACCAGGAAGGATAGTTGTTTTTTATATTCTCTTTTGTTGAAAGAATGAGAGGTTCTAATTTTGAACCGTCCGGTTTTAAGAGATAAATATCTTCTTTATCTTCATGGAGAAAGGAACAGGCTATTTTAGAAGGATATGGGAAAAACGGAGGTCTTGTAACATACCAGGAATATACAGGGAAAGAACAGATTATGGCAACTACCAGAAATAATAGCCATAATTTTTTTATGGTTTCTAAAGTTAATGGCAGTAAAGTATTTGATGCAGTTCTATTTGGTTCCTCGAGGATCTCTATGTGTTCCTCATAGTAATAATCGTCTGTTCCTTCACTTGATGGGGTAACAGGTGGTTCTGTAAGATCTGTCAGTGGATACTTCTTTAAAAATTTTTCTCTTGCTTCATTAATATTTAGATCGTCCATTGTATCATTCCTTCCTGTACAATTTAGAAAGGTTTTCAATAGAGATTGGCAAAATTATTTACCATCAAGTAGGTTAAATAATTTAACGAGATTTTTTTTCTTTTTGTTAAAAGTGAAATATTTTTATTTTACAAAATATTCATTAACTATGGATATTTTAATAGAGTTTCTAACATACTGTCAATATATATGATAAAATTAGGTAGTCTTCTTTTTTATCTGGTTCTAATACTGTATAGAATTCAAAAAGATTTTAAATTGAAATTTTAGAATAAATTTTTCGAATAAAATTAGTTGAAATAGTCATAGATAAAAAACACTTTATTATCTTTTCATACGATGACCTACTACTAATTGGTCTGTGGGTATCTTTCCTTCCAGTTTTTTTGTACCATATATGGCTTCTTTATTGTTCTTAATATATTTTAATAGAACTTTTCTTTTCTCTATTCCCTCCCCCAATCCCTTCATCCCCTGAGTACCGCAACAGGCAAGTTAGTATCCATCTCACAAGTCTGTCCCTGTCCGGACTCTTACG
>JAKJGF010000269.1 GCA_022704525.1 Bacillota bacterium
TCCTCATGTTAAAGATGAAGTGAGTGCTCTCGCCAAGCCGGGTTCTCTTGAGCAACCTCTTTCCAAAAAAGAAACAGATGTACCGGCTATGAAAATGTTCAGCACCAGAAAGCTCTGTGAGACATGTGATTATCCTGTAACTGAAATGGCTGAAAGCGAATTTGATTTATCAGGCATAGCTGAGAAAACTGCTCTTACTGCTACAGGTGAAAAAGAAGGATTTTTCTTTAAATATACTATTCCCACATCTGTGACGATTAAAAGAGGCCAGTCTGCCATGGTTCCTATATTAAACTTTTCTTTTGATTGTCTTAAAGAACGTATATACAAAGCTAAAAAAGGTGAGAAACATCCCTACCTTATACTGAGTTTTAATAATAGTAGCCCTTATATACTGGAAGGTGGCCCTGTTACTATTCTTGAGAATGATTCTTATATAGGAGAAGCTATAGTGCCTTTTGTATCAAAGAATCAGCATGTGAGACTTCCCTATGCTATCGATATGGAAGTTACAGTAAAAGAAGATTTTTGTGAATATGATACTTTTAATACCTTTATTTTTACTGAAAATACTGCCGGTAATTATTTATTTTCCAGGGAAGTATTTCATACGTCAGAATCCCTCTATTCCGGAAATAATACCAGTGATGAGGCAGTTACCCTTATAATAGAACATATACCCTATGAAAAGGGTTATGAATTGTTTGATACTTTAGAACCTGTAGAAAAGACTGAAAATCATATAATATGGAAGATGGTTCTTCCTCCAAGGACTTTTCAGATTTTAAAGGTAAAGGAAAGAAAAAAAGTCTGGAGGAATGAATATTATAATAATCTCTCTATGGAAAAGCTGAATCAGTGGTTGAAAAAAGAGTATCTTTCAGAAATTACTTATAATCGTTTATCTGATATCTTTGTCTTTTTTGAACAGATTAGAGAATTAGAGAAATGGAAAGAAAAATTGGATCAGGATAAAAGACATATTATTGAAAGGCAGGAGGCTCTGAAAGATCAACTTCAGGTACTTGGAGATAGAGGAGATGAAGGTACCTTAAGAAAGAAATATATAAAAAATATAGAAAGTCTGGAAGATCGGCTGGATGAAATAAATAATGAGAAAGAGAGTCTTGGTAAAAAGCTTTTTGATCTAAAGAAAAAGATTGACCATGCTCTATCCGACCTTGCCAGAGAACATAAGGTGGTGAGTGGAGAGTAGTGAAAGGTGAAAAGTGAAAGGTGAAAAGAAGTGTAAATGTATTAACTATTACATTATCGTCTCACCTTTCACGTCTCACTCATAACGCATCACGCATTACGTCTCACGATTAAATGCTTTTATCAAAAGGAATCATACTAAAAAGTCGTTATAAAATAATAAAACAGATAGGAGGAGGAGGCTTTGGCATAGTATATCTTGCCGAAGATACCCTGAAGGATTCTTTATGGGCTGTGAAGGAAATGTTTGTCCAGAACGTATCTGAAAAGGATAAGGCAGAAATACTTGAACAGTTCTGGTTTGAGGCAAAGCTTCTTGTTAAATTATCTCACCCGCAGTTACCTGTAATAGAAGACTTTTTTGAGGAGAGCGGCAGGTATTATATCGTCATGGAATATATTCAGGGTAAAGATCTTTTTGATATTATTAAGTCTACGAAAACCATTTTTCCCCTTGTGAGGCTACTTGAGTGGTCAATTAAATTATGCAATGTATTAACTTATCTTCACAATCAGACTCCTCACCCTGTAATATTCAGAGATTTAAAACCTGAAAATGTTATGTTATCAGATACAGGAGAGATTAAATTGATAGATTTCGGTATATCAAAATTATTTGATATTACACGAAATACGAGAAATTATGCAAAAGCAGCTTCTCCTTATTTTGCATCTCCTGAACAGTACGGTAGTCAGACAACTGATACAAGAAGTGATATTTATTCTCTCGGAGCAACTCTTTATTATATGTATACAGCCATTTTCCCTGCAGATGCCATAGAAAGAATTATAAACGAGATGCCTCTTACTCCACCGGGTAAATATAATCCTGATCTTCCAGAAGATATTGATAAATTGATATTAAAAGCTATGGAATTAAATAAAGATAATCGTTATCAGTCTATAGAGGAGATTAATAGAGAGTTGGCTTCTATAGCGCAGATTATATCCCCTTCTCCTCCTATTACTACTTCTTTACAGAATAAGGAAATATTACCAGAAGAGGAACAGATGCCTTCCCTGTCTTTCCCTGTATACAAAGGTAATCAGTTTATCTTTATAGAGGCCTCTTCTGAAAAACCTGTAAAGATTTCAGGAAAAATTCGGTCTTCAGAAGGAGATTATAAAGAGGAGACTCTCCTTGAATCTGCTATAATTTCCTCCTATCATTATTCAGTAAGATATCTGGGAAAAGATAAAGAAATATTCCTTGCAGATTATCCGGGCTTTGTACCTCTGCAAATATCTTCCGGACTTATGGATATGAAAAATTGTCTTCCTTCAGATAGACCTGTAAAGCTAGAACTCAGAGATCATAAATTTAGTAAAATTTCTCAGGGGAATTTTTTGTTTCTGGATTTATATGTTACAAGACATGGAAAACCACTGAATGGCATAGTAAAGATTGAATTATTATGTAAAGACTTAACAGTATCATCTCTCAGAGCAGATGCAGAAGAAGGTTTTCTTAAGGTTAAATTTGATACGAAAGATTACAGGGGGCCCTTTGTTATAATTTTAACAACAAGAGATAGAGAAAGTGATTCTCTCTTAATTTCCGGTGTTCTTCCACAGGAATTTATGACGGCAGGTATGGGTCATAGTTTTGAAATTTCTTTACATAATCTCCAGGGAATGGAAGATTCTACCAGGGGTATTTATTATAGAAGGATAGAAGAGAAAGAAAAATTCTTCAGACTGGAAGAAGTCTCCACCTCTTCAGGTAAAATAAAGCTTCTGGAAGAGTTTAATAAGATTCAGATAGTGGTGATAAATCCTATTGATGGAGAAAGTACTATATATAATTTTAATGATATTAAAAAAGATGATCTTCTGGATTTTGAAATTTATCCTCCTTATTCTTTTATACATCTGGCATTCTGGAAGGAAAAACCCTTTGAATCCTGGGGCATAGTGTTAAAACCTCTACAAATCAAAGGGCTCCTTAAGATAAAGAATAATGCTTACACCGGAGAAGAACTTAAAATTCAGATTGAAACAGATAAACCTTCAAGCTGTCTTTTAATAGTAAGTAATAAGAAACCTGAAAATTTTAACCCGAAAAAACAGCTTGCCAGGGATATATATTTTAATATAAAAGAAAATTCATTCAATCTTCATGATGGTTTTATCGGTACTGAGAATCTCTTTTGCGATTATTCTGTAAAAAATAAAAAGCCTTTCAGACCTCCAGTAAATATCTCCCTTTTTGCCGATTCAGAAGAAATGGAGATTATTTATTCTGAAGTTTTTCCTGTGGATAAAGTTATGGAAAAGACACTTCTCCTCCCCCATAAACCAGGTAAATGGTATGTATCTTCTTATATTTTAAATGATCTGGACTGTTTAGAATTATGTGAAGAGGTACTGGTCAGAGAAATTAGTATAACCATAGATTTTGATGTTCCTCAAATAATGGGGTATGGAGAAAAGATATCAGGAAGAATATATTTTGATACATCGGAAGAGGCAAAACTTTTCATAAATACCCCTACTGACTATTTTGAAGGGGAAGTCAGCGGTTCAGGTATGACAGAATTTGAACTTCTTTCTCCGGGAGATATAAGAGGAGAGCTTTCTTTCGGCAGTAAAAAAGATATTATAACTCATACAATTTGTCCTGCAGGTATGGAAAAAGTTATTTTATCATCAATTAATCTTCTTTCCAGAGGAGATATTATTGAAGGTGATAATCTATTAATCTATCCTCCTAATTCTCTTCTTCTTCAGCTCATAAGATCTATGGAATCTTTCTCCTTTGATTCCTCTGAGATATTGAGCAGTAAGCTTTCTGCTATGGCTATAGAGTACAGACTGATTTTAAGCGGTGTTCTTTCAGGTGATCAGAAGGAACTGGAAGAAAAGATATACGCTAATTTACAAATATTGAAAAAATTTTTTAAAGAAGGTTTTTTTTCTCTCTGGGGAGAAGAACCTTCTGTAGAGGTTACAGTAAAAGTTTTGACAAATATGTTATCCTATCAGGGATTACACTTTGTTTCTGCAGACAGGATAATTCAGAGTGCTTCTAAGTCTCTTCTCGAAAGAGGTATTAAGAGCTATCCTCTTACACTTTTAAGTTCAGAATTCACTCCTCCTTCTACCAGAAATATAAATCCTATTTTAACATATCTTTATGGACCAAAATTACTGAGACAGCAGCTTGTCTCACTTATTAAAATTCTCGCCATTAAAAGCCATAATTTTTATTACTGGAAAGGAGATGACTTCTGGGGAGGAACTCTGGAAGCCACATGTCATGCCCTTAAAGTTATGCACAGAGCAGGGGAAAAAGAAATCTTCCAGAAAGCCCTGAACTTTATTTTTACTAATATAAAAAATGGAACCCTTAATTCTACCTCTGATACACTTTCTCTGGTGGAGTTACTTTCAGAGGTTTTTCTGCCTTCAGGTTCCCGTGCAATTGTTAACGGTGTAGAGACTTCCTTTAATGATATCTTTCCTGTTCGCGGTAAAGTAGAAGTTATAGAGAAGAACCTCATAGTTAGATCTGACAGAGAAGAAATAGTAAATTACCTTGAAAAACAAGGAGAAATTTCTTTTTCTATTGAAGTTTCTTCTTCTCATGTTATTATTGGAGAAATTCTGACTATAATCATAAAACCTGAAACCAGAACACTCTGTCCCATAGCAAGGATATTCTTACCGGGGAATATAGATCTTTTAGATCTTACTCCCGGTATTCAGTATATTAATCTTCCTGTAAAGGGCAGTACTCTGGAGATAAATGCTCTCGCTGTCCGTAATGGAACAGGGAAGATCAGAGTTTTCCTGGAGGATTTTTACAGGCCAGATAGGACAGGAGTTTCAGAGAGTGTGGAGATTGTAGTAGGTGAGACGTGATGATTGCAGAGACAGATGTTCTGCCCCCGCAATCATCTGTCACGGCATTATCGTTTCTTTCCCTTTCGACGTTACAGTTTTCCATCCTATACCTCCCCGGGGTTTAAAACTTGCTGTTACTTCTATCCATAGAGGCTTACATACATACCATATATCTTCCATTATCCTGTTAGCTATAAATTCTCCAAAATCTTCTTCCTTTCTGTAAGCCATAAGATAAATTTTAAGAGATTTTGCTTCTATAAGCTTTTCTGCTGGTATATATTTTATAATAATATCGGCAAAATCAGGTTGGCCTGTTACAGGACATATGGAAGTAAATTCCCCTATCTGGCTGAATTCAACTAAAAATTTATTTTCAGGATATTTATTGGGAAAGGTTTCCAGAATTTCTCTGGAAGGTTTTCCCGGGTATTGCTTTATGAATGACCCTAAAAGGGTTAAATCTTTATAGACACTACTTTTTTTCATAGCCCTTATAGTATTATATTTAATCTGTCCTGTCAATATGTGATAAGAAATGGGTAGAGATGAAGAGTAATTTTTTTCAGACCTCCTCCGAATAACCATTCTTTTGTTCATTAAATCTCTGATTTTCTGTCATCCATCTTAATCTTCCACCATAATTAGCTATATCAAAACAATGCCATTGGACAGTATCAATTTTACTTTTACTACCCTGTCTTTTACTAATTGAGAAAAAATATTTCTTATATATATCATCACTTTTCTACAAGGTGAGAAGAATTTTTATTCTTCATCGCTGTATAATTTTGCTATCTGAATAGCAATTTCGATTTTACCTAGGCCTGATTTTTTTTTCTATTGTATTTTTTTTTTTTTATTATATAATATATATTGTCTTCCGT
>JAKJGF010000270.1 GCA_022704525.1 Bacillota bacterium
ACACCTCTGCCATAAAATCTCTCCATTCAATTTATTAAAACAATATACATAATCGGAAGAACCGGAAGCTATAAGTCTATTTCCGTATATCACAGGAGTTGTATAAGCAAGGGAAGAAAGTTTTTTCTTCCACAGTTCCTTAGCTGTAAATATATCTATAGAATAAAGTGAACCTTCAGAGAAAAAATAACCACAGCCCTTATCAGGGGCTATACCGCTTATCATATTACCTGAAGACTTAAAGACCCATTTCTCACATCCTGTTAGAGTGATACAGTAAACAGTACCGTCATTTGTAGATATAATAACACAGTCCTCAAAGATTGCAGGTGAAGAAACAATCCCTTTTTCAACTGAAAATTTCCATAGAGTATGGCCATCAAGAGGGTCTAACGAAATCAGTACTCCTGATCCATCCTGGGAGGTACCTCCTGTAAAAATCAGTTCTCCTCCTGAAGAAATGACAGGGGAAAAGGTATCTGTAAATTCGCCTGTTCTGATCTTCCAGATAATAGAACCCTTACCATCACAGCAATAAAGGAAGCCGGAAGATGAAGAAAAATAAACTCTCCCATCACTGTAGAGAGGTGTGGTAAGGACAGGTTCCAAGTTTTCCAGGTTTAAAAACCAGTCAAGAACTCCGGAGAAATAAATTGAAAGACAACTGGAAAAATCACTGCCTGCAAATATCCTTTTTCCTGCTACCACCGGCGAAGAGGAAGGAATTTTATTATAACATCCACTCCTAATTGAACCGGCCTGCCAGGCAAGAGAATATAAGCCAGGATTTTCGCCTTCACCGGGAGTTTTAAGACAGAGTTCTTCTATAGTAAATAAATAATGTAAAGGTATATTAAATTCCTTCAGATGTTTTACGCCTTTGCCTTCAAAATTCAATATACTCAGAAAAGCTACAGTAAGACATCTTTCTTCAGCAAGCAGTTTTATAGCTTCCAGAGCAGAATTACCTGAGTTAATAGCGTCATCTACAATTATAACTGTAGAATTCTTCCTTAAAGGCCCCTCGATTTGTTTCTGAAGACCATTTACTTTCGGTTCCTTTCTAATATATAGCCCTTCTATGGGAAGACCTTTCATATGGCTGAGAAGAACAAGCTGAGAAGCTATAAAGCCCCCGGTTATAGCAAGGCCTGCTACATAGTCAGATCGATAATCTTCTATCCATTTCATAAAAAGTTCTGCTATTATATTTGCATAAAATGGATCAAAGATATCCTCTCTCATATCAATAGTCCACCCGGCAGGCTTCCCACTGCCACGAAAGACACCCTGATTCCATTTAATACTGTTATTTATTATTCTTTTATAGAGTATTTTTTTATATTTTTCGAATTTATTCATAATATGGGTGATGGGTAATGGGTGATGCCCGTAATCCAGGCGAACACAGGGTTCGTTCCTACATCATAAAATCCTATGGTTTCACCTCTCACTGACCTCCAGAAAACAATAAAGATATCCATCATTGGAACTGGCTAAAATAGCATTGCTATAAGGAGGAATTTCTTTTTGAAAATGGTTAAAACTCCAGAGAAGCTGAGTGGCATCAAAATTAAATGTATGAACAAGACCACCTTCTCCTGGATAATAGAGTCTATTACCTCTGATATTAAAGGAATCTTTCTTAAGTTTGCCAGGATCTAGAAGTGGTTTATCTACAGGTAGTTTTCCTGACGGGAAAACTCCTATAGGTGCCATTATGGGGCCTCCTGTCTGGAAGCTCCATAAAAGAGAACCATCATTTAAATTAAAAACATATATACACCCACCGTAACTTCCAACGTAAACCCTGTTATGTCTTATTACAGGATAACCCGCCATCTTCCAGTTATGAGACATACATCTTTTCCATAGTATTTTACCTGTCATTTTATTCAGACAGAATACATGATCAGCTTCTGTTGTAACAACTACCCTGTCATGACTCACAGAAGGACAGGAATAAAGCCACCTCCCTAATTTTCTCTTCCAGACAGTTGCCCCATCTCTATCAAGACAATAAAGGAAACCATCATAAGAAGTAAAATAACAATAATCAGTTGCAGTATCAGATGTTATTCCACCTTTAATAGGTCCATCAGTTGTAAAACGCCATTTCTCGGTACCTTCCTGTAAATCGAGTGCATAAAGAGTCTTATCAAGAGAACCTGCAAAAACAGTATCTGTATTTATATTAATTCCCGGGGCACAGGTCACATATTCATTTGTTTTAAAACGCCATTTAAGAGTTCCATCCTGTCCGTGAAAAGCACAGAGATCTCCACTATTGGAACCATATTCAATACCTATAAAAAAAAGGTCATTTCTGGGGTCAAATACTGGAGAAGAACATCCAACCCACTCACCCCATCGCTCTTTCCATATAACCTGACCTGTTGAAGCCTTCAGACAACAGGTAAACCCATCATAGGCACCAAAATAAAGACAGCCCTTTCTGTAAATGGGTGTAGTCTGAATACCTCTATAATTTTCACCTACTATAAAAAACCAGTCCAGCATACCATTACTGTGGAGAGAAAGAAAACGTCCTCTATCACTTCCCAGAAATATTCTTCTTTCTCCCACTACAGGGCCAGATTTGGGAGCATAGTACTGGCCAGTATTCACAAAACCGGCCTTCCAGCATGGTAGATACATAGTATTATCTTCAGAAGGTTTAGGAGGTGTCATACCAAGATCACTGAGAGTAAATATATGATGAAGGGGTATACCAAGTCTTTTGAGTTCCTTTTCACCCTGAGACTGAAAATTTAATATAACTGCCATAGCAACAGGCATACATTTATGTCTGAGAAGTATTTCCATACATTTTTCTGCCACATCAGATGAATTTATGAGATCATCCACCAGTAAAACACTGGAATGCTCTGTCAGAGCACCTTCTATCTGCCTTTGCATACCATTTATTTTAGGTTGACGCCTTATATAAAGTCCCTTTGCAGGTATTCCGTAAAGATGACTTAAAAGAACAATCTGAGAGACCAGACATCCTGCAGCAACCGTCATACCTGCCACATAATCAGGACGATATTTATATACCCAGGGCATAAAAAGCTGTGAAATAATATGAGCGTAATAGGGAGTAAGTATGGATTCTCTCAAATCAACAGTCCATCCGGCAGGACTTCCATCCATAAGTATACCCTGTCCCCATTTGATTCCATTATCTACCACCTCGGAATAAAGTATATTTTTATATTTTTCCAGCTTCCCATCTGAAGGTATTTTCATAAAATATTCTCCTTTACATAGTAATCGATGATGGTTTAAGAGGGACAAAACCTGAGGTTCGCCCTTACACCACAAAATCCATTATTTTTTACTCTTCACGTCTTATGTCTCCCTTTGCATACTTTGCAAAGACTTGGTTACACTTTTTTCTCTTCAATCTTTACTTTGCACTTTTCCCCTACTTTCTCTGTCTTCTCTTACTCTTCTTAATACTCATAACGGCTTCTATTTCATCACCATTATTCTCTTCAAGGGCTTTTATAGCTTCCTCGGGAGTAACTTTAGTTCTGCGACAAACATAATCTATCTTCTCCTGATCAAACTGAGATCCACCTGAAGGGGCAGGTTCAGGAACCGGTTCAGGAACAGATTCTTTTTCCGGTGGAGATTCAACAGGAACTTCCTGCTCTGCAACCGGTTCAGCAACAGCTTTACGCTCTGCTCTTTTCTTTTTCTTCAAATTCATAACAGCTTTAGTCTGGTCACCATCTGCTTCTAATAAAGCTCCACGGGCTTCTTCAGTGGTTATCCCCTCTACCCTGGAACATATATGCTGAATTATTTCCTCTTCCGAATCAGCTTTACCCTGTTTATCAGGAGCAGGTTCTTCTGTTTTAGATTCAGGTGGCTTTTCCTCTGTTTTAGAAGAAATTTCTTCTTCTGTTTTCTTCTCTCTCTCCTGTTTACGTCTGGCAGCTCTATCTCTAACTCGTTCTGCAGGAGATTCTTTTCCCTCATTATTTTCATCAGAAGATTTCTTTTCTTTTTCTGATAAGGCTTTTTCTTTATCTCTGGAACGACTTTTCCTTTCGCTTTTTACCTGAGAAGAGGAACCATCCAGGGGCACCGGTAAAGGTGGAACAGGTAAAGTATCAATAATAGCACCGTCTTCACCAGTAAATGCAGATATACTCTGTTTTTCTATACCAAGGTTTTTCAATATAAAATCCACTCTTTCTCTGAATTCGTAAGTTTCTCTATCAATAAATTCAATTTGAAGTCTCAGGCAAATAGGAAGAATAATTAAAGCTAAAAATATAATTAAAGTTGGTTTAGGCCAATAAATAAATAAAACAGGTAAAAATATAATTAAAAATATAAAGCTAGAAGAAAGACACAGAAACTGTACTCCATTACTTTTACGTATTAATATTATACCATCCAGTATTTTAGAAAAAGAATTAGAGAGATCTTCAAAAAAATTCCTAATCTTCTCACCCTTCTCCTCAGTTTCTTCATCAAGGTTTACTTCCTGTTCTTCCATTTTAATACCTTTTCTGAGGTTAGCTATAATTTCTATAGCTTTTAAAGAATCTCCCCTGGCTTCAATAAGAGCATCCTTTGCTTCCTTGTATCTTATACCTGTACCCTTGCAGAGTACATCAAGAGCATGAAAATCCAGTTTAATTTTTTTCCCTTTATCTATAACCCGTTTATCAGAACCTGGAGATTTAATCTGTGGTGGTGACTTTGCTATGGAAATATCTGTTATTTTTTCATGCAGTTCTTCTCTATCCGGTAAGAAATCAGAAAAATCCATATCAGGGTAAAGTTCCTGAACAACAGATTTCAAACTTTTATATTTAACTTTACATAATTCACGAAGTGCTTCTCCTGCATGTTGAAATCTCTCATCAGGATCTTTACGAAGCATTTTTACAATTATAGCTTCTAGAGATTTAGGAACATTCTTATTATATTTTCTCAGAGGTTCTTCTTCTTTATCAATATTAGAAAACAAACAGGAATATTCATCAACTAAAATGGATTTACCTCTGAGTAACTCGTAATTAATTATTCCAAGAGAATAAATATCACTTCTAAAATCAATTTCTTCTCCTTTAATTTGTTCAGGTGATCGATAAGAAGATATATTAATTATTTCTCTTGAAGAATTTAATCCCATTTCCAATTCAAGTCTGGTGAGGCCAAAATTATTTAATTTTATTGTGCCATTATTAGCTATCATTATATTATCGGGTCTTAAATCACCATGAAAAAAATAATTTTTATGAGCGTAATCCAAACCCTGGCAGACTTGAAAACATAATTGAACAGAATATATGACAGAATCTTTTAACTGGTATTTTTCCATAAATTCTTTCAGACTGAAACCGTCTACATATTCCATAATCAGATAGTAAAAACCATGTTCTACACCAGCATCGTAAAACCTGACTATATTTTTATGGTTCAAAGAAAAAAGAAATTGAACTCTATCCAGAAAAAAATCTGAATTCTCAGTTAAAGGTTCTTTAAACACTTTTATAGCAACATTTTTATCAAGTTTTTTATCCCATCCTTTATAAATTAAACTCAGGCTATCCTGGCCTATAGACTTTTGAATCTCATATCTGTTCTGAATTAATCTTCCTATCATAAGGGTACCCCTATTGATCGTGAGAGGAGAGACGTGAGACGTGAAATGTGAGACGTGAGAGGTATAATATCAGCTTCACTTTTCACTTCTTTTCACTGCTCACTGCTCCCTTCTTTTCACTTTTCACGATAATATTATACCAAATTTTACACCTCTTCTGCCACATCAATTTGTTTATGAAGATCTAAATAACTCTGAAGTATTATAACAGCAGAAACCTTATCTATTACAATTTTTCTTTTCTTTCTGGATACATCGGCTGAAATCAAGGTTCTTAAAGCTTCTTTGGT
>JAKJGF010000271.1 GCA_022704525.1 Bacillota bacterium
TTATACTTGTAAATACTGAATTTTAAAGTGTATCTGGTTAACTATACAAATTTTGACCACGCAAACGCTTATCACACCTTGATTTTTTTAACTTTTAAAATTCAAATTCAGTAAACTCACGCTAGTAAAGGATTTATCGGAGGTTTAATCGTGGAAAACAGCGAGGTGAGAAACGGGAAAGTCATAATAAGAAAGCCAGGGATTGAATGTCCGGTAATAGTTCTCTCAGTGGTTATCTGGATAATAATTCTATTTTACTGGATCGGTGCGAAGTGATTAAGATGAAAGGAGAAATGATTTTATGAATCCCAAGTGTCTCGGATGCGGGAAAGTTATAGTAATAGAAAAAGGAAAGACTGTGTATAGATGCGACTGCAGGACGGTAAATACCGTGCAGGCAATGAAAGATATGAGGAAATTAAGAGAGTATAAAGGTAAGAAGAAGGTGTGATTATGGTAAGTAATGTGGCAAAAGTGACCAACCGGCAGATACAAAAAATACATACTCTCGTAAGCGCCCTGGGCTGGAAAGATGAATGGTACAGGGATAATCTGCACGGTTACTTTAATGTGGAGTCTTCGAAAGATTTAACGTATCACCAGGCATCAGGCTATATAGATATACTCAAGCGTCAGACAGTTTCTGCAGGAGTATGGAAAACCCCGAAAGATTATTACGAAGATCTTTCCGACCGGGAAGATATGGCGACTCCCAGACAGATAAGAATGTTACAAGCTATGTGGAAAGATATTTCCACTGCCACGACTACCAAAGAAAGAGAGAAAGGTTTGAGAGGTATGCTCTTAAGGATTGTAAAGGTCGAAGATATAAGATTCCTTGAGAGAAAAGATGTCAGGAAAATGGTTAACTGTTTTACTGCCATGAAGAGACAGGGTAATAAAGTTTGATTGGAGGATGGATCTGGTAATGGATTTTGAGATAGAGGATGAAATAATAAAAGAAAAAGACAATAGGAAAACAGGTATCTTTGCAATAAGAAACCTGGTGACGGGCAAGATTTATATCGGACAGGCGTCGGACTGGAGAAAGGTAAGAAGCAGTTATTTTAGTTCATTAAGAGAAGGAAGTTTTACGAATAAGGATTTGCAGGCTGACTTTAATTGTTTCGGAGAAGAATTGTTTGAAATTGAAGTCGTAGAATACTGCAGTGTCGATGTTTTAGGAGAAAGAAAGCGACACTATGTTGATTTCTATGTATCTATTAATCAGGAGTTGTATAACTGGGATAACCAGAAAATGTCTCTTTTTCTGAAAGGGCATGTAACAACGGAAGAAACCAGGCGGAAAATTGGCAATGCGAACAAAGGTAATCATCATACTGAAGAAACCAGGCGGAAAATCAGTAAAATCCACAAAGGCTCCAAATTATCAAAAGAACATAGGGATAAAATCAGCGAAAAGATCAAGGGTATGCGTAAAACTGAAGAGACCAGACGAAAAATGAGCGACTCTAGAAAAGGGATCGTTCTTTCGCAGGAAACCAGGCGGAAGATGTCTGAAGCCAGAAGGAGAGGTTTGAAAAAAGGAGCGGGTAAATGAAAGAGTTTTTACGGGAACTGACAATCGAAGATTTACCGGGTAAGGATATGAAGATGGTGGCTGAATACTGCGGGATAGACATCGCGGTTAAACTTATTGAAGAGTTGCCCTCTATGGCAATTTATATTCCGAAGTCCAGTGTAAATCAGCTTGCTCAAGACTATATCCGTAAAAATTACAATGGATCTAATGTTAAAAAGCTGGCCGTAAAGACCGGTTATTCTGAAAAACAGGTTTATAGAATATTGCATGAAGGTAAAAAGGTAAATAAACCCCGGAATGGTGATATAGAGATTATTCAGATAGAGATGTTTGATAATGATAATGGAGATAGTGAAGATGAAAACTGAGACTAATATTCAAAAGAGAGGAGATTGTTTGCTGATGCCTGCTATCGTATGGAAAGGAACAAGTGTAATGGTCGAGGGGATTAAGTCTTTTACTTTTGATTTTCAAGATGGAGAGATAGTGAGTTTTTCCGGTATTAAATATATGCCCGGTTATGAACTGAAAGAGACATCTCCTGAGCCTCCGCTTTTTATCCCGGAAGGTATAGCTTTCGAGGAGCCGGATGAAAAAGAGGAAAACGAAGGAGATTTTTCTGAAAATTTAATTGAGGCAGTGGAACAAAGGATTGTTTTATACATAAAGGAAAATCAGCCGTGCACGTTCAGGTATTACACAAGAAATATTAAAACCGATGCGGAAGAATTGATAAAAGAATCGGAAATCATAAAACAGTTTCTGGGTACCAGGGCAAAAGAGGTAATAGGAAGAGCTCTGCGGGGACTGATTGATAAAGCCCTGGTTGTCAGGAAGAGAGGTATGAGATGCGAACCTTTTATTTATGTACTTCCTGAAGACAGAGGGCTTCTTGATAAGGCAACTGAAAAACAGACGAAAAAATGGGTAAAGAAGCTTCATGAGGATAATTCACGATTAATCGAATCAACCATAATTGAGTATATAAAAAATAAGGGCGGTGTGTCAACTTTCAAATATAACTGCAATAAAGATGCACCGGATTTAACAAAGAAGGAAAATCAAGAAATTAGAGATTTCTTTGCTTTGAAAAAGGTTTTTAAACATGGGTTTAACCATGACAAAATCAGGCAGGTGCTAAAAAGTCTGGTTAAAGAAGGCAGATTGAATTTTCAGTATATGCTTGCAAAGGGCAGAGGTGGCAGAGGTAGTAATGCGACAGTATATTCTATACCGAAACCTGCCAAAAAAACATGTCCGAGATGCAATTCGGATATGCTTTCAAAGGAAAATACGAAATATACTGCAGACCCTGATTTTTTATCAGGAAAACATTTTGACTATTATCATTGTCATTCCTGCGGGCAGGATTATTACCCGCAAAGAAAGGAGAAATGATTATGAGTTTCGATCCTGATGTTATATACAATAATCTTTCTATGGAAGAACAAAAAGCTATAGATGAACAGGTTTTGAAAGAGTTGGAAGAAGAAAACCCTCATTTCAAAAATGCAAAGGTTGGTTATATGAAAAATACTTTAATGTTGATAAAGAGACGGCAGATAATCTGTAATAAGCACAGGGGGAAATTCAAACCTCCGGCAACTGCGATGGTCATAGAAGAGAACGAAAAAGATATTGAAATAAGAGAATTAAAGGAAGAATTAAACGAAGCCAGGGAACAGCTTAAGGCGTGTGACAGAAAAATTCAGGAACTGGAGTTTGCCCTGGATATGTTGAAAGAGGGAGGCGAAAAGCATGCAGCTTAACTTTACTGTAATGGCTAAAATTGTAAAGACTATAGATACAGAACCGTTGAAATCTCAAATGGAAAGAGCTAATAAAAGAATGAAGGAAGCTCAAAAGCAGAGGAATAACTGGTGGAAGAAATTGCCGAGGAAGAGAAGAAGAGTGAAGGTTTGATGAGGTACAATTCAGGCGGGGCATTCCCCGCCTGTTTTTATTTTTTCAGGTAATCCATAGCATCCTGCTGGATGTCTTCCAGATCTTCATTTGCTAATTCAAAGAAAGGACGGGCGGGCATTGTAAAACCCTTTCCTCTTCCTGCTTTCCCTCCGAATTGATGAATGGCCGCATAGCCTTTTTTAAATGGCATATTGGAACCTACTACCGCAGTCGTTGAATCGTGTTCAGGTGAGATGCCTCCTAACAAATTCCTATTTACCTGTAATATAGAACCAGGCCATTTGCCGATTTTACTTCTTTCTTTTTTTGTAGAATCTGCAAGCTCCTGCCATTTCCCTCCTGGAAGCCTTGCCCCTTCCGTTTGGAAATTCCTCTGAACTGCAGTATGCATAGTCTCGGAAATGATTTTCATGAGAGGGGTAAGGTCTCCGAGTTTTCTTTGAACCTGCTTGAGATAACCCTGAATAGCCTTGTCTTGAATTTCAATCGTAAGATTAACCATTTTTCATCCTTCCGATTACTTCTCTTGCATATTTCATGCCGTCTGTATTCTGCCCTTCGTTATAGGCGCAGGCAATGAGTAATTGCGTTGACCGGCTGTTATCTCCTTTTGAAATGCTAAAGATGGATTTTAAGTATGAAAGGTGATAACATCCGCACTGAATATTAATTTCAGGATTGAAAGGATCCGAATTTTCGGGAAGCTTAAGAGCCTTTAAACACCCCTTAAAAGTTTCCGGGAGCAATTGCATTAATCCTTTTGCATTGTGAATACTCACGGCTTTCGGATTGTAACTGCTTTCCTGCTGGATTATTACGTCTATAAATTTTTCGTCAAGGCTGTAATGCTTTGAATACTTCTTTATCAAATCCGAATATTTACCTGTTACTGTTGCCGCCGGTTTCTCAACTGGCTTTACATTAAAATATTTATTGACACCCGAAGTGATTGCCTGTGCGTAAGCTGTCTGGAATTCTGAAGTCTTAAGCAATTTTAAATCGTCCGGATTGGACATAAACAATGTTTCACATAATACGGCGGGCATATCCGTATCGGTTAAAACATAATAATTACCTTCTTTAACTCCACGATTGGTAAAATCCCAGAGTTTTAAAAGAGCTTTGTCTGTTTTATGCTTTTCCTTCTTAACTTTCTGGAGATACAGCACCTCGTTTAATATTGCTTTTGCAAGCTTTTTTCCTTCCGTCGAACCGGGGCAGTGATATATTTCCGTTCCGTTTCCGGCGGAATTGCTGCTGGCGTTACAATGAATTGAAATAAACAGGTCGCATCCCGCGTCATTTGCTGCTTTTGTTCTGTAAGGTAAATCTCCGAGGCTTTGACTGTATAGGGGATTACCTGACATCTCTTTTTCTCTGGACATGTAAACCTTGTACCCGTCTTTTTCAAGAAGTGTTTTTGCGGTCTTTCCTATACTGAGGGCTATATCTGCTTCCCGTGTTCCGTCTTTTCCTATTGCTCCGAAATCTTTTCCGATATCTCCATGTCCCGGATCGATAAATATTTTCTCCATAAAAACACCCCTCCTTTTGATTTCATAATAATGCAGGGCGGGATATTTTGCTTCCGACAATGTCGGGAGCGAAATGTTATTGAAATGGTTACGGCATGAGCGGATGAAGCATTAATTTTATAGAAGATAAATAAGATGCCTGTTCTTTGTTATCCATAAAGTTAACAATTTTTTTTACTTTATCCAGGAATATATTCTCTTCTTCAGCTGAGGCATTCCGTAATTTTTCAGCTTTTGTGTATAATCTCGTGTCAATAAATTCCCATGCTCTACTTTTTAATAATGAGTTTTTATCTACAGGTAAGCCTTTTGCAAGATTTAGGGCGTCATGGAGATAGTTGTATTTTTCCATCGGGTATCTAATGAGAAAGCATTTCACGAATAATTCTACGGTTTCCAAATCTTTTTTTTCTTCTATTATATAATCGCTTATAGAGGGAAGTATTGATAGTTCCAGTTCCATTTCATCTAAAGTCATATCCTCGTCTAAAATCATATTCGTAACCACCACCTCATTACTTGAATTTCTATTATTTCGTTGCTATCTCTATTTATTTCATCTTTTTCTTTCTTTCCCTTCAAGCTGTTTATAAGCTCTCTATAAACTCTTTTCTTTCCCTCTCCCCATTTGACAGCTTCTTTTTCCGAGAGACCTTTTTGAATTATTTCTTTTACTTCGTTATCTATATTTGATAACAGCAATTGGGCGTGCAGTATCTGTTTGTCATAGGTTTTTTTAGCAAAGTGATTTTCTATTTCTTTTATTATTGTATCATTATCCGGGATATTTCTCAAGTCCTGATTATCTATTATATTCTTTAATAATTTCTCAAATTTTGATTGTGATGTTATCCCGGAGCGAATAATTAGATCTTTTTCAAAATCCCGC
>JAKJGF010000272.1 GCA_022704525.1 Bacillota bacterium
AAAAACATATACACCTGTCCCTGTCCGGGCTCTGGAGCAAAAGATATGCCGTCAAAGGAGAAAATTATAACTTGAATAAATGCAAAACTGTATATTCTGTAATAACAGATTTCATTGTAACAGGATCATAGATTTTGCGTAAGAGCCCGGACAGGGACAGACTTGTGAGATGGATACTAACTTACCTGTTGCGGTACTTAGAGCATAAAGGAGAATAACTGTTATTAAGAGGATTTGTGAAAAGTGAAAAGTGAAAAGAAAAGTATAGAGAATTTTTTATAAGATAGATTTATTTTCCCTTTCACGTTTCACGTTTCACGTTTTACACTTAAACTGCTTTCAAAACTTTGCCTGATTTTAAACAGCGTGTACAGACCTTAATTTTTTTTCTTCTTCCCGGTACCTGGGCTTTTACACTCTGTAAATTCATATGCCATTTTCTTCTGGTTTTTCTTTCAGAGTGGCTTACATTATTACCGCTTTGAGGTCCTCTTTTGCAAATCTCACATACTCTTGACATTTTTGAACACCTCTTTATATTAAAATAAATAATGATCCTTTTTATTGAAGAAAGAAACCTGATTATTATATCACGTGTCAAAGGTAATTGGCAACTAAATTTGAAATTTTTTTTAAATATTTGCTTTTTTATAGTATAATATAGCTATCAGCAGTTAGCAATCAGCAATCAGTTTAAGAAAAAAAGCTGAAAGCTTTAATCAGAGAGGAGTATTATCAGGTTTTTATTATGAAAAATTATAGTTTAAAGTATACAGGAGTCCTGGTGGTAGTTATTTTTATTATCTTCAGTTCTTTTATAAGTGAGATTAATGCTCAGACTTCCTCAGAAGTTCAAAAAATTGTTAAAGAAGCTGAAACTCTTATAAATCAGGGACTTCATCAGGAGGCAATAAAAAAACTGGAGATTGCTATTAAAAAAGATCCTTCTTATGCTGTTGCGTACTACCAACTCGGTAAATCCTATCATGCTCAGTTACAGTATGAACCTGCCATAAAAAATTATAAGAAAGCCCTTGAACTTCAGCCTTCACTGGCAGAGGCCTGTTATAATATAGGTAGCTGTTATATTGATATAGGAAATTCAGGTAATGGTATAAAATGGTTAGACCAGGCAAAAGGAATTTTTTATGGTAAAAATGATTTAGAAAAATATAAGAAAACTTTAGAAAAACTCGTTACTGTCAGTACTGGAGAGAAAAGAAAAGTCTATCAGAAGGAACTGAATAATTTCCCTCCTCCCACTGTTACTCCCGTTATTGCTTCTTTTACTCCTACGCCTCCGGTGATAATAACAAAAACTCCGACTCCTGGCCGAGAATCTACAGATGATATGATATTGATTTCAGCAGGTAAATTCCTTATGGGAAGCAGTGAGAAGGATATTGAAGAAGCAGTTAAAATTTCCAAAAGTTACGGATGGGAAGTAGAAAGAAGCTGGTTTTCTGATGAATTACCCCGTCATGAAGTATATCTAAATGATTTTTATATAGATAAATATGAGGTTACCAATGAAAAATTTAAAAAGTTTGTTCTTTCTACCGGTTATAAGACTGATGCAGAGAGGGAAGGTTTTGCCATAATCTGGGTTGGCCTTGAGCCTAAAAAGATTTCAGGAGCAGACTGGCAACACCCTATGGGCAGTGGAAGCAGTATTAATGGGAAGATGGATCATCCTGTTGTACAGGTGAGCTGGAATGATGCCTGTGCATATGCAGTATGGGCAAAGAAGCGTCTTCCTACAGAAGCTGAGTGGGAGAAAGCCTCCCGTGGAACAGATGGAAGAATATACCCCTGGGGAAATACCTGGAATGATAATTATTGCAATAATTTAAATATGAACCTCTCCTATCTTCTGGGATTTATGCCAGACTTTTTTAAAAATCGTGGAACCCTTCCTGCAGGTAAGATGTCTGAAGGAATTTCTCCTTATGGATTGATGGATATGGCCGGTAATGTATGGGAATGGTGTTCTGACTGGTATTCAAAGGATTATTATAATTATGCCTCTGAAGAAAATCCGAAAGGGCCTCAAAAAGGAGAAAAAAAGATTTTAAAGGGAGGGTCATGGTATTATGATAATCCAGCCTATCTACGGGCAGGTCTTAAGCTTGCTGAACCTCCGGATTCTAGAAATTTTATGATAGGTTTCAGATGTGTAAAGGATAAGTAAATGATTGACAGAAAGAGTGAAGATAGAGTACTATAATATATATGTACTTTACGCATTACGCATTACGCTTCACCCATCACTTTATGCATTAAAGTAATATTTATCTTGCATAAACTTACCCTTATGAGTATAATTATAAATGTAGTATTTTTTTATAGAAAGGTAATTTGATAATGAATAAATATATATCTATCTTAATATTTTTACTATTATTTGTTTCTTTTAAGGATTGCTGTGGTTATAATATAGAAAATCAAGAAGGTATGGATGATTTTACTTTTTCTTCTGATAATGTTCTTCTCGTTACCGAAGTAAAAGGAACCGTGGAGATTTATCCCGGTGGCGGTGATGAAAGGGTGCTTTTGAAAACAGGAGATACTATTTCATTAAAAGATATATTAAAAACTGAAGAAGAAAGTAAAGTAAAGCTGCTCTTTTCAGATGGAAGTGTTTTGAAGATTGCTCCTGATTCTTCCTGTGAGCTAAATACATGTGAGGATGGAATAGAATTAAAAGTTTCCAGTGGTAAAATATGGAGTAATATAAGAAGTGATAGAAAGAATAAAATAGTTTTTGTTACGGATTCTGCCGGGTTTCGTATAAAGGGAGGAGAGTTTGAACTGGAAGCTTCTAATAAAGAAACTATTCTTACTGTGTCATCAGGGGAAGGAGAATTTTCAAATTCTTCCGGCTTTGTTTCTGTGAAAGAGAAAACCCGTTATAGCGCAACATCTGGTAAGGCTCCTTCTGAAGTAAAAAAGATTTCAGAAGATGAAATGAAATTTACCTGGGCTAATTTTGGTAATCCCCGGGTAATGGTTGTTATAGAAGAATTAAATCTGGATAAACCAAATCTGGTTTCCGCTATGGAAAGTGCCATAAACTCTGCCCTTAGTGATGCCTATTATTATCTTGTTGACCCGGTCCAGATTAATACTATAAGACAATCAGATGAAGCAAAAAAAGGCGTAGCAGGAGATCTTTTATCTGCAGCTACTCTCGGTAAGAGGCTTCAGAGTGATATAATAATTATAGGTAAGGTAGAAACAGAGTATGTAGGAGAAATGCAGACTTCACAGAATAAAATAATTACCTCTCAGGCCCGCTGTGATATAAGAGTTGTTATATCAGATACAGCTCAGATAATCCTCGCTAAAAAGCTTACTGAAAAAGGTACAAGTCTTTCTTCTGAGTCAGCTGGTATGAAGGCAATAGAGAAAATAGCAAGAGAGATATCAAAAGAACTGGTCTGGGAGATTCCTGTTAAATATACAGTTGTAAGCAATTCTCATCGTGCCATACAGCTTGTTATTACTGATTGCAATTTTGCCTCCAGAGACAGGATTATTCAGTATCTTAAAACAATACCATGTGTTGGTGAAAAAGTATATCCCAGAAGTTTTGAAAATTCTATAGCTATTCTGGATGTAGAATATATAGGTACTTCAGAGTCTCTATCAGATGAACTTATGAAAATAGGAGATCCGGGAGTTGAAATTACAGGTATTACTATGAACAGAATAGATTTTAAAGTGAAAAGTGAAAAGTGAAAAGAAGCAGGGGCGAACCCCGTGTTCACCCATTATACACTTCAGTAAAAATAAACCTTTTATGTTTAAAGCTATCAGTAATCAGCAATCAGCAATCAGCCTGGGAAGTGAAAGCTGAGGGCTGATTGCTAATAATAATTTATAAGTCAGGATGGTTTTTATGGCCGAACCCTGTACCGCCTGTGGCGGTATTTGCTATGATGAAAATAATGTATGTGTAAGATGTGGATTTTTTTTGAATGGTCTTGCTCCGGGAATAGTACTGAATAATAGATATGAAATTATTTCTCCTATAAGAGCAGGTGGTATGGGGGCTATTTACAGGGCTTTTGACAGAGTTGCAAAGCAGAATTGTGCAGTAAAAGAGATGTTTTACAGAGAGGACTTATCTGAGGATCTTTCTTCTTATATGTTTAAACGTTTTATGGAAGAAGCAAAATTACTTTCTCTATTGAATCATCCTTCTATACCCGGTATTATAGATTATTTCTCTCTGAATAAGAATTACTATTATCTGGTTATGGATTATATAGAAGGACGTGATCTCTATACACATATTCTGGATAATGAAGGTGAGGGTTTCCCTGAAAAAATTGTTCTAAACTGGGCAATTCAGATATGTGATGTTCTTCATTATTTACATAATCGCCCCATGCCTATTTTACACAGAGATCTGAACCCTGCAAATCTTATTCTCAGGGAGAAAGATAATCGTATAATACTTGTGGATTTTGGTCTGGCCAGAGCAATTAATCCTGATACAGCCGGCCAGAAGACATCTGTAGGATCTATGGCTTATACTTCTATAGAACAGTGTCAGGGACATCCAGAACCAAGAAGTGATATTTATTCCCTGGGCGCCACTATGCATTTTCTTCTTACTGCACAGGGAAACGAGTCTTTTGATGTTCCCCCTGTAAGAGAGATAAGACCTGATGTATCACCATGGATGGAGCAGATTATACAAAAAGCTTTAGCTTTATTACCTCATGAAAGATTTGCTTCTGCTAAAGAGATGTATCGTGTTCTTACAGGAGAAATTGAACTTGATCAATGCACAAGGAATGAAGCATGTGGATATGTGAACTCTGATAATTATATAGAGTTTGATCTGGAACAGGAAGAACCAACCGGCTTACCGGAAAATGAAGGAGAGGGGACTTTAGATATGGCAAAAAATGAGCAGGGACTTTTTGCAAAACTATTTTCTAAGATAAAAGGTGCAAAACCTGAGACTCCTGAAAAACAGGTAGAAGATGTAACTTATGAACTTCTTTTGATTGAAGGGGATGAACCTGGTAAGACCTTTGAACTCAGTAAAGGTACTGTTGCTATAGGCAGAAGATTACCTGGAGATACAAGGACAAATGATATAATTATAACAGATATGGAAGCTACTATATCTACAGAACAGGCCAGAATTTCGTGGAATCCGGAATATAATATTCATATGCTCAATATTGTTGGAGGAACTAAAAATCCAACGATTATTGAGGGTAGAATTATAAATGGTCCAACCCTTCTTCAGGAAGGAAACCATATTGTTATGGGAAAAAATGTTATGATATATCAGCGAAAGACTTATCAGGAAATGATAATACAGCAAACACCAGTAGAATTACCCGGAACAAAAATTTCTTTACCCGGGATAGAAGTTCCTGTAGAAACTTTTATCCCGCCGGAAGAGGAGGATATGGATTTAATAGATACGGGCTATATGCTTAAAGTTATATCAGGTCTTGAAGAAGGAAAGAGATTTGATTTAAACAGACCTCTTATATCTATAGGTAAACTTACAGCTGTAGAGAAAAAAGGATGGATTTTACTTGATTCTTCATTTGTATCTGTCGATCAGGCCACTTTTAAATGGATGTCAAAGGAAAAGAAAATTGGTATAGTTCATACTAAAGGTGCTACTAACCCCACTTTTGTCAATAATAAAGAGATTTCTCATCAGGAATTTACAATGTTAGAACAGGGTGATGTTATTCGTATTGGTAATATTAAGATGATAGTTGGTAGATCTGCTGAAACAAAGGAGGATCCGAGAGATTCTTATCTGGTTGATAAAGCTCCCTCTATGATAGAGGATAGTGAGTCTCATATTTTTCATGATACTGATGTTCCCTTAAAT
>JAKJGF010000273.1 GCA_022704525.1 Bacillota bacterium
CATAAGCTGAGTATGAGCTATGGGAACCTGTTTAACTTCCCTGGAAAAGGTCTTTCCCATGTAACGAACCTTCTGTTCATAATCTAAATTTCCTGTTATCCTTCCAAGTCGAAGAAGATTAAGCATAGACACAGAATTACCGGAAGGTATTGCACCATCATATATCTCTTTTTGCCTGATAATAAGGGATTCTCCGTCATGAGGAGTAAAATAAAAGGCCCCTTCTTCCTCATGCCAGAAATATTTTATAAGAGTTTCATTCAATTCAAGAGCTTTCTTGAGATATTCCACATCAAAATCTGTTTCATAGAGTTCTAAAAGTCCCCATATAAAGAATGCGTAATCATCAATATTACCGGTAATGGCAGATTGACCATCTCTATAACGATGAAGTAATCTTCCACGGTTATACATCTTCTCAAGAATAAAACCAGTGCATTTCTTTGCTGCTTCGAGATAGACCAGGTCATCAAATACCTGAGCACCTTTTGAAAGGGCAGCTATCATAAGACCATTCCAATCAGTTAAGATCTTATCATCTTTATGGGGATGAATTCGTTTTTCTCTTTCTTTAAAGAGTTTTTCTCTGGATTTCTCAATTCTTTCCCGAAGAGAATTTTCTGATATATTCAGAGTCAGGGCAACTTCATAAAGAGGTTTTTTAAGATAAAGGATATTCCTACCCATTTTTTCTCCTGTGGCTTCTTCACGAAAATTCCCACCTTTTTCTACATTAAATACCTTTATAAAGATTTCTCCTTCTTCTCTGCCCAGAATTTTAAGGATTTCTTCCTCGCTCCAGAGATAAAATTTACCTTCTTCTCCTTCACTGTCAGCATCTTCTGCAGAGTAAAAACCACCTTCCTGAGAAGTCATATCTCGAAGGACATATGAAAAGATCTCTCTGGCAGTTCTACCATATTCATCTTTTCCTGTAGCCTGAAAGGCCTCTGTATAAACCATAGCAACCAATGCCTGATCATAAAGCATTTTTTCAAAATGTGGTAAAAACCATCTTTCATCTGTGGAATAACGATGAAAACCGAAACCTATATGATCATAAATTCCCCCCAGTCTCATAAACTGAAGAGTTTTTTCTATCATCTCCATAGCAGTAACATCATCAATTTTCTGCCAGTAACGAAGAAGAAAAAAAAGATTATGAGGAGTGGGAAACTTTGGAGATCTGGAAAAACCACCATATTTCCAGTCAAATCTCTCTAAAAGTTGCTTGTAGCCTGTTCTAAGGGTGTCTTCATTTAGTTCCTCACCTGGTTCTTTTATTTCAAGCCTCTGAAGAGCTTCTGTTAATTCATGGGCTGTATGAAGGACATCCTCCTTTCGATTTGTCCAGAGTTCCTGAATACGGGGAATAAGATCCATTAAACCAATTCTTCCGTAAAACCTTTCTTTAGGTATATAAGTGCCTGCAAAAAATGGTTTTTTGTCAGGTGTCATAATTATAGTAAGGGGCCATCCTCCTCCACCTGTCATAACCTGACAGGTTGTCATATAAATTCCGTCTATATCAGGACGTTCTTCTCTGTCAACCTTGATACATACAAAAATTTTATTCATAAGTTCTGCTACTTCAAAATCTTCAAAGGATTCTTTTTCCATAACATGACACCAGTGACAGGTGGAATATCCTATAGATAAAAATATAGGTTTATCTTCTTCTCTGGCTTTTAAAAAAGCCTCTTCTCCCCAGGGGTACCAGTCTACAGGATTATAAGCATGCTGAAGTAAATAGGGACTTTTCTCATGAATAAGTCTGTTTGGTTCTTTATGAGTCATTTTTTTCTCCCTTCTTAAAAAGCGTGAAATGTGAGACGTGAGACGTGAAGAGTGAGGAGTTAAATACCGATCACCCATCACCTATCATTCATTACCTATCACCGTTTATTTATTCCCAATTTATCTTATTCTCAAAAAACATACTTTCTCCTTGTAATATTATATGTTATAATAATTTCCGGAGAAGGAAGCAGCCCGGCAGGGATCTCCTGCCAGAGTTCTGCATGTTGCCCTCCGGTGGCAAACCTGGGTTCAACTCCCTCGTAAACACCCTGTTTCAGAGAGTCAGCTTTTAATGGCAGGAGATGAAGGCCCTGCAGGTTAAAACCTCCGCCGGCAATAGGTTTTTGTAGATTTATACCAATCTGCCATCAAACGTAGTAAAAATAGCCTTGAGGCTACGGAAAAAAAAGATGGCGTATTTAAAGGAAGGTTTAAGTTAATTACATGTCGAAATTTAAAGGATATTGCCTCAGGTAAAGAAGTATAAGCATTCATATTTTTTTGGAGTAACCTCAAGGCTGTTTTATCAGTACAATTGATGAATAATTGGTATTATATGAAAAGGAGTTATAAATATGGAAGTAATTTTACTCGGTACCAACGGATGGTATGATACCACTACAGGAAATACCATCAGTATTCTCGTAAAAACCTCTGAATATAATATAGTTTTTGATGGAGGTAATGGTATACATAAACTTGACCATTATCTTATCTGTAATGGTAAAACAGATCTATATCTTTTCTTAAGCCATTTCCATCTGGATCATATTGAAGGACTTCATATTTTATGCAAATTTGTCCTTAATAAATTGAAAATTTTTGGTCCTTCAGGTATAAAAGATATCTTAAAGACTCTGGTAACCCCCCCTTTTACCGTTCCTTTCTCAGATCTAAGGTTTAAAAGTGAAATTCACGAATTGCCTGATGAATTATCTGAAATACCTTTTAAAATAAAAACCCTTCCACTCCTTCATTCTTCCTTAACTCTCGGGTACAGGATTGAAGTGGAAGATAAAGTTATCACCTACTGTCCTGATACGGGTTACTGTGAAAATGCGGTAAAACTTGCAGAGAATGCAGATCTTCTTATGGCAGAATGTTCCCATAAACCAGGAGAATATAATGAAAAATGGCCTCACTTAAATCCTGAAACTGCAGGAAAGATTGCAAAAGAAGCAGTAGCAAAAAAACTTATTCTCCTTCATTTCAACCCACAACTTTACGAAAGTCATAAAGAAAGAGAAAAAGCTGCCAGAGAAGCAAGAAGGGTATTTCTTAATACAATGGCAGGAAGGGATGATATGATAATTGAAGTTTAACCTTCTATTACCGAACCGTCTTCAATGCAGACCTGCTCTCTGTCTTCATTTACAAGCCTTACATTTCCCTTCAATATAACATTTTGCCCAAATTTTATATCTCCTTTTATACTCAGTTTTTCACAGTCAATTAAAGAAGGTATTCCATAAGGGAAACGTCTTTCCATATCCTGAATGAGTTTATAGTATTTCGCATCTAGGTCAATTACAATCTGGCCTATTTTTCTACTGGGATCCTGTATTATTCGAAAATCCTCTGTCAGTATATAGGCATCAGAGCGGACAGCAAGCAAATCACTGCTGGTTTTAACGGGAGCAAATCTTGTCCGTGGCACCCGGATTGCTCTGGCACCTTTAAAGACAGCGATAGCAGAACCCATAGCTGTTTCTAACTGATAAACTGGTGTAGATTTCCCATCACGGGGGTTAAGAGTCTTTTCATTTCTGATCATGGGAAGACCCAGAATGTTATTTCCTTTTTCCATAAGATCCTTTAAAGCCAGCAAATTAATCCAGAGGTTATTTGTATTAAAATATTTATATCTCTTTATATCCTGAAATAAATTCATTTCTTCCGGCAGGCACTGAGCAGATTCTCTTAAGATTAACTGTCCCTCAGGAAGTTTTGCAAGATGGCCACCTTTTTTATCTGCTTCGGTTCTATCTGAAACTTCCATCATAAATGGGATATTATGTTCTGAAAAATAGCCCAGAATAGACTTATTCATAACTGCTCCCAGGTTATCTGCATTGGAAACAAAGGCATAAAGATAACCCTCTTCAAGGAGTATATGGAGCATACCGCTTGTAATAAGGGAAGTATATATATCACCATGGCCGGGAGGACACCATTCAAGGTCAGGCTTTTCAGGATATGTGGCAGGACTTAAATCGGACTTTCTTATTTTTGGCACTTTATGCTGGAGAAAATCTGATGGTATATCCCGCCGGAGTTCTTTATATTGCTTTAAGGTATCAAGAGAATCCTCCTGTGTGGCAAAACTGTTCATAAGAACAAGTGGGATATGACAGGCTATAGCCTGTCTGGCAATAATATCCAGGAAAGACAGTCCATTTTTTACAGCAAGGAGTGACTTGGCTTTTTCAAGACCCATACTGGTTCCGAGTCCGCCATTTAATTTCAGGAGAATACACTTATTTAAAGCTTTTTGCCCTGTCTTTTCAAATCTTTCCGGAAAGGATTCCATATCAGGTAAAGACTCTACAGGCATTATTTGCTCTTCAGAAATAAACCCTCCCTGTCCTTCCAGTAAGAGTTTATAATAATATTCAAAGTTTTTTATAACAATCTCAGGGAGCCCTTCTTTTTCCATTTTACTGGCGAAAGGAATGAATTGCTCAATCATAATAAATACACTCCATTCTAATTTATATGCATAGGAATTTTCATTATTGTCAAATTGTTAACTTCAATAAAATAAACCTTTTATGTTTAAAGCTATCAGCAATCAGATTTCAGTATCCATCTCACAGGCCTGTCTCTGTTCGGGTTCTTACGCAAAATCTATGATCCTGTTACAATGAAATCTGTTATTACAGAATATACAGTTTTGCATTTATTTAAGTTATAACTTTCTCCTTTGACGGCATATCTTTTGCTCCAGAGTCCGGACAGAGACAGGTATGTATATTTAAAATTTTCTGGATACTTTTTTACCTGGAGCGGTACTTAATCAGCTCTGTTCTACCTGATTTGTAACTTCTATCTTCGAAAAAACCTGATTTGAAAATATTTTTAATCTATTAATATTAACTTTATTTCTAAGGTTTTTTATAACTTCTTCATTAATTTCAAACCAGACTTTGATAGTCATTCTTGCCTGCTTTAAAATTAAATTGATTTCTTCCTGCTTAAAGTCTAATTTTTTTAGTTGTTCCTTTAATTCTATCCGGGGAAGAGCTTTATTTGCAATAACCTTTAATTTATCAACACAGATTTGATTTTTTACTTTCTCTATTGTGTCTTCCGTAATTTCATACCAGTCTTTCATAGTTATTTTTGCATTATTTATAATTGTTTTAATCTCTTCCTGACTGAAGCTTAATTTTTTAAATTGATTGGCCAGTTCTATTCTGGAGAAAACTTTAATATCTTCACCTATATCGAAAAACGCCTTTATTCTTCTGGTCAGCTCCCTGGAGAAAGACATAAAATTCAGGTAATTCATAAAGAACTTGTTGCTTTTTTTCCATAATCTGTTGATATTCTTGGCATATGCATATATAGCTACATCAACAAATCTTCCCTTCATAAATTTTTTAATGAGTCTCCACAGGCTATAAAATTTTTTATGTCCTCTTACCTGCATTTCTTGTAATGTAACGGGAGTAAAATTTGCCGGCCAGAAAGTAACATGATGACCATCATAAAGAGACCAGTCATCTGTAAATATTCTTCCATCATATTTCAGTTCATTATAAGTTTTTGTCCCCGGTAATGGTGTAAGAATAAGAAACTGAACAGTAGTAATGCCTGAATATTTTGCAAAAGAAACTGTGTTTTCCAGAGTTTCAGCTGTATCGGTATCAAGTCCGAAAACAAACATTCCATGAACAGGTATATTCTTTTCAGTAAAGGCTTTTACACCCTGTTTTATATCTTCAACTGTCTGGTTTTTGTTCATTGCTTTTAATGTATCCGGATTTAATGATTCTATACCTATAAATACTGTCTGACAGTGAGTAGCCTTCATAAGGTCAAGGAGTTCCTCGTC
>JAKJGF010000274.1 GCA_022704525.1 Bacillota bacterium
AGTAGACATATCCCTGATAGTATCTCTCAAAGGGCTGAGAGCGAATAAAAGTCTGCCAAGAGTTTTTTCATGCTGAATATAAGTTTCCTGTAATTCCTGAATTGTTTCACCCTTATTTTTAATAAATAACTTAAAATCTCTTTTAGCAATATTTTTACTCCATGTGCGTAATAAAAGACGGGGAGATTTAGAGGCAGTAAAAGAAATTTTAGGAATTGATTCTTTCCTGCCTGACCAGTCAAGAGGTTTTATTTTTTCTTCCAGACCAAGCCATGCCCATTCCAGAAGTGGTATACAAATATGGAAAGGCATAATATTGTCTATATTGTATATGCCCCCGTATATCTTTAAGATAATCAGGACATTCCACTTTATAATATCTTGTAGAATCCGATTTCCCACATACAACTCCTTTTACTTGATTATCCTCGAAATTCAACTTCCAATGTTTGAGACAGGTAAAAAATATATTAACAGGTGGATAAATTCCTTCTCGGGGATAAATCCAATCTTCTTTTTTAATTTTTAATCTCCTTAATCTCCTTAAAGAAAGACTTTGATCTCCTCCAAGATAGGTCATTAATTTGATCTCATATTCGCCATCAGATAAGAAATTTACTAATCCTGGCTGTTCAAGTGGTAATAACAACCAGTATCCACGATTATCTTTATAATCTTCTCTATCCAGATCAATTAAAGGAAATGTTTTAATTTGCTTTAATGAGGATTCTATTTTTATAATCTTAATTTTCCAGCGTTCGGTAAATTTTTCGAAGGGTATTAATAAATCAGGAAGTTTATCGCCATACAAAGGAATTCCTTGATTTTCTTCAGAATTTACAAGTAAATCCCCGCCTCGAAATTCTATACTTGGATGATCTTTGTAAGTTACAGGATATATTTTATCATTTATAACGATCTTCTTACACTCCGTAAGATTGTATTTATAAATTACATAGTCATTCCACTCATTATATAATTCATTACCTTCAGTCCTATTAACCTGTTCAATTTTCATATTTTTATGATGTAATATCCAGATGTCTGAACAGTTAAAAGTAGAAGGGGGTTTAATAGAAACAAGATTATAACTACCATCATGATAATATGCTTCCTCAAAAAACATACAGAGGTTTTCTTTTGAAACCCCTGTTAAAAACCATTCTTTTCTTTTATTCCCTCCTCGCTCCTTTATTTCAATATGATATTTTTCCTTTGGAGGGATATATCTCCAGCGATCTTTATCAATTTGAATATTAATTTTAATAGTTTCATCTATACAGTAATAATAATTACCGGAACATTCCGGCAGATAAATCATCAGTCCTTTACCTTCATCAGGATTTATATAGAATTTTGGTATTTTAAAATAAGTTAAAGAAGACTCCAAGGAAGAAGATATGCTTCCTCCTTCTCTAATCCATTCCTGATATGCTTTAATTATTCTTTCTGGAAGTCCTGTTTCATCTGCAATTATTTCAATATCATCTTTTTTATTAAAAGACTGGGCAGTTTCTATAAAACGATCAAGAAAATCCAGTGACACTTTATTTCCATGTAAAATAAAACGATATACCGGTTTGTCTATACCATAAAAGTTTTCTTTACCATAATCACGCCATTCTGTAATTAAATTACTTATTTCGCTATCTCTATCTTTACCTGAACGCCATACTTCTCTGACAATTTCACGTTCAATATATCTGTTAAAAAAAACAAAAAAATCCTTTAAACAGTGATTTGGAATACCGCCATGAGTAAGAATGGCATTTAAATATTTACGTCCACCTATTTCTTCAAAGGAAGGCATATCATGATCTCTTAAAAAAGTTTCAAAAAAATTGGTAAGATCTCGATAATAATTAGAACTCTCAATATTTAAAGTTGCTTTAAGATTAGGCCAATATCTTCCTTCATCATAATATTTAATACCCAGATAAACCATAAATACGGCCAGTACATTTGGATAGTTCTGAATTATATAATTTATAGCATAAGAATAATCATAGGAGGAAAAAAAAAGATTAAGACATTCTTTAATTTTTTCCCATGTTTCATCCCGTAAAGAAATCTCACCTATCAATTCAATTTCTTGCATACGGCTTCCAAGTTTTACTTCGCAGTCAGAAAGAAATTCTCTGACTAAAGTAAGATTATTGTCCATCTTTTTGACCTCCATATTTAATATATAGGAGTAAAAAAATTAATCCTCATATACTTCCCATTCCTTTGCTGTAAGAGCAGGATCATTTGCTTTAATGTAATATTCCCCCATAATAATAGTATGTCTATCTTTCCATTCAACTGAAACGCCTGTTATTATTTTTAGCCCTCGAAAAGTGCTTCCGTCCGGAGATTTATAATTTTCGTTTCCACCGAGCACTTTCCCCACATATTGCTTATTTTCACCGGCACCGTAATACAAGTCAACACCAGACCATATATTGGAAGAAGCCTTAATCCAGCCGGTATTTGCGTTACTATGATTTGAATTTGTTGAGTCAGATGAAATAGATGGTGTTTCCTGTGATGTAGTACAACAGCAGCATGATGACATTAAAGAAAGTATTAAAAGAAGAAACATTATAATTATAACCTGATTGATGTTCATAATCTTTAACCTCCATATCATAATATTTTTTATACTCTCTTCAACTTATCAAGCAGATTTCATACCACCCACAATTAACTATTAGCAGAGAGTAGACTTTTCATGTGATTCGATAATGTCTGATAATTCTTATACCCGAGTAATTTAGCAGTCTGAGCCTTGTTTTTTCCTGTAATCTCCAGAGCTTTCTGAATATATTTTTTTTTAAAATTATTTATAATTTCTTCCAGGTTTACAGGCTCATTTAACTCAACATCCACAGAATTCATATAATTATCTTTAGAAAAACAGACAATGGAATCCTTAAAATCTTTCTCATCAATTACGTCCAGGTCAGTCCAGATACAGGCTCTTTCTATCGTATGATAAAGCTCTCTGATATTCCCCGGCCAGTAATAATTAACCATAAAATTCTTTGTGCCTATAGAAATTTTTTTATGTTTATAACTATATATAGCCTGATCTCTGGAAAATTTTTCATTAATTTCAGTTAAAAAATGTTCTGCCAGTAAAATAATATCTTCTTTACGTTTTCTGAGTGGAGGAAGATTTAATATACCCACATTTATTCTATGGAATAAATCTTCACGGAAAGTTCCTTCATTTACCATTTTTATTAAATTCTTATTAGTTGCCGCTATTACTCTCACTTCAACAGTAGAAACCTTTCCATCGCCTACTCTCTGTATTTCTCCATATTGCAAAGCTCTTAAAATCCTGGTTTGTGTCTCAATATTTAAATCGCCTATTTCATCAAGGAATAAGGTTCCTCCGTTACATTCCTGAAACAAACCTTTCCCTTCTCCGTAAGAACCGGTCCAGGCGCCTTTCGACCAACCGAATAAGGTGGCATTAGCTGTTGTTTCCTGTATAGCAGAACAGTTTAAAACCATCATTTTCTTATCTTTACGGATTGATGAAGCATGGATGGCTCTTGCAAATAGTTCTTTACCTGTTCCTGTTTCGCCAAGAATTAATACAGGAACATCATGAGCAGCTATTTTATAAGCTCTATTCAAAAGTTCTTTCATTATCTGACTTTTATGGATAATAGAGTGGTATTCCGGAATATTTCCCCAGTTATTCAGAAGATTTGTATCTGCTCTTTTTTTTAATTCTGGAATAAATTCCATTTCAATATTAAAAGGAATATCCAGGATCTTTACATATTGTTTTTTAGTTTCTTTATCATAATAGGACTGATACAGAGTAGCAGGATATCTTGTTTTACCTAAAAGAAGCCAGATGGAAGACATTTGACTTGTGCCCGGACTTGTATGAAAATGCCAGTTAATCTGAGATTTATATTTTTCTTCGAGGTTTTTCAAATGCTTGATTACAATTTCATATATTTTTTTATAATCTGTAGGGTTATCGAGATCACATTTATGAAAAAAGATATTTTTATTATTTTTATGAGATAAAATATATTTTTCACTATCTTCTTTACGATGCTTATCATAAAATAAATGTATTTCATCAAAAGCAGAAGCATATTGGGATTGAAGCAGAGCATTAACAGGTCCCACTCCGCTATTTTCTATAGATACATAATTTAAATCCTGATCACCAATCCATGATAAGCATATGGATTTCATCTTCATAAATTTATACCATCCCATCCCCGGTTTCCATCAAACAAACTCTTCCTTCCCCTCACTGAAACATAACCCTCAAAATATCTCTTAAACTTCTTCTTTAATAAATCTTTAATAAAAACTAAAAATAACACCGGGATAAAAACCTTATATAACAGGCAATCAACCACTTATCTTTTCTAAATCTTTTCTAAACCTTTTCTAAATCTTTTCTAAGTTAAAACCCACTCAGGTCTGGTTCTGGTTCCTTTATTTTTAATAGTTTTATCATTTTTAGACATCTCAGAAAGCAAATTTTTTATTCACGATTTAATTCACGATTTAATCAAAGAGCTCTCTGGCGTATTCTATCTTCTTCAATAATAGTAAAATTGGAAATTATCGGTACAGTCCCTTCCCATAATATTCTTAATAAAATCCTGCCAGGGTCTTCAGGTGTTTCAGGTGCAAATCGAAAATATAATAAACCGTAAGGAACTGGTAACTTATATTTATAGATTAATTTTCCGTAATCTCGATCAAAAGTCAATATGATCAGTTTTTCCTGATTTGCCCTTTTCAAAACCTCTATATCTTTTGCCCCTGGAGTTTCTTCAATTACGCTTATAACTTTATAACCGGCATTCCTTAAAATTCTGATACTGGCAAGGGGAAAATTTTCATTCGCAAGAAAATTCATCAAGCAACCTCCACAGGTAACTCATAGATATGTTCTTCTTTCATACATTCCATAACAAAAATGAACACGGCACGAAGACTTTCTTTTGTTAATGCAGGATAATTTTCTATTATCTGTTCTTCAGTCCACCCTTTAGCAAATAATCCAAGGATGAATTCTACAGATAACCTTGTACCTTTTACCACAGGTTTACCAAGTAAAATACCGGAGTCTGAATGAATAAAGTTTCTCCAATCTATATCAGGCATAAAATCACCCCTTTTTTCAATTCTCTTCTCCAGTATAGACTGAATTTGTTACAAATTCAAGTCCGAACTTGAGTTATGGCATACTGGCCGGTACAGAATAAAGATCAGTTGACTTCACACACAGATTATATCTTTGAATTACCCGGTTTTTTCCACCATCATCAGTATGTAATATCTGCAATTTGAGATGCAACATAAATATTTGGATATCTTCCTTCCACAAGCTTTTGTTTCTTAAGAATATTATATCCATCTTTAGCAATAGATTTTCTCTTTTGAACCTTATCGAATAACATAACTGTTGCAAGGCTTAAATCGGTATTATTGATAAGAGCCCTTGTGTAATTCTCATCAAGGACTGTTCCGTAAATCGTCACAAATACTCTCGACGGCTCAGTTAAATCATAATCAGGGAGAGGAAAATACCTTTTCCTCTGAAGCCGGAACATCCCATCAAACAACCTCTTCCTTCTCCTCTCCCGGCACATTCCAGAAACTTCAAAATCAATCTTATCATTTAACTGTGTCATAGAGTGTCACAGAAATATTTTTTCTATATATAAAAATCAGACAAAACAAGTATATATTTTATATAAAATATACCGGCATTATAAAAAATATCACTATTTAACCAGAATATCAGCTATTTTATTATAAACAAAAAAAAAGTAAAATCAAATTATATC
>JAKJGF010000275.1 GCA_022704525.1 Bacillota bacterium
TAAGAGGAAAGTATACTGTAGGTGCATGAAAACCATAATCCAAAAGTTTCTTTGCTATATCAATAGCATGAACTCCATATTTTTTCTGTTCACTTGCCGAAAGGACAAACTCATGTTTACATATCTTCTTATAGGGCAAATGATAATACTGAGAAAGCTTATGCATAAGATAATTGGCATTCAAAACTGCCATCTCGGCAATGGGCTTCATCCCCTCCTTCCCACAGGACAATATATAAACATAAGCCCGGAGATATACAGAAAAATTTCCATAAAATGTTCCAATCTTACCTATAGTATCAGGTAAATTATAGTTAAAATAAAATCTTTCTACACCTTCTTCATTAATCTCTTTATCCACCAGTGGAACAGGCAAAAAAGGAACCAGTTTATCTATGACTCCTACAGGGCCTGCACCGGGCCCTCCTCCGCCATGAGGTGTTGAAAAAGTTTTATGTAAATTTAAATGAACAATATCAAAACCAAGATCAGCAGGTCTACATACACCAAGAATAGCGTTTAAATTAGCACCATCATAATAAACCAGTCCTCCTGCCTTATGAACCATTTCTGTTATTTCCAGAATATTCTCCTCAAAAAGCCCGAGGGTATTCGGATTGGTCAGCATAAGAACAGCTGTATGTTCATTTAACACATCTTTAAGATTATTCATATCAATTAACCCGCCTTCAGACCTGACCTGAACTGTTTTAAATCCACCCATAGTAGCACTGGCCGGATTTGTTCCATGAGCAGAATCCGGCACTATCACTTCATTACGCTTTTGTCCCAATTTTTCAAAATAGGCCTTTGCCATTAAAAGTCCTGTAAATTCACCATGAGCACCTGCAGCAGGTTGTAGAGTAAGACGTTTCATACCGGTAATTTCGCAGAGATATGTCTCCAGATCATACATAACCTTCATTGCACCCTGTACACATTCTTCACTTTCACAGGGGTGTATATAAGAAAAACCAGGAAGTTTTACTATTTCTTCATTAATTTTAGGATTATATTTCATAGTGCATGAACCAAGGGGATAAAATCCCAGATCAACACCGAAATTTCTTCTGGAAAGCCAGGTAAAATGTCTTACCACATCAAGCTCTGAAAGTTCAGGTAAAGGGGGAGGATCTTTAGCAAGGTAATCCTCAGGTATATGTTCACTTATGGTAAGTTCAGGAACATCAAGATCGGGTAATCTAAAGGCTCTTCGCCCTGGTACACTTTTCTCAAATATTAACATATTATCTCACCTCTTCCAAAAGTTCAGCCAAACGGTTAATAGAATCAACATCATTTCTCTCAGTAAAACATAAAAGCATAGTATCTTTTAACTCAGGATATTGATTACTCAGAGGATATCCACCAAGGATTCCATGTTTAATTAAAAATTTATTTATCTTTTCCGGCTTACAGGGACAACAAAGATGAAATTCATTATAAAAATGTGAAGAGAAAGCCATACCATATCCTTTCAGGGCAGACAATTTTTTAGCTGCATAATGAGCTTTTTGAAAGGACTGACAGGAGATATCTCTAAAACCCTCTTTACCTACATAAGAGAGATAAACCGTTGCAGCAAGAGCACAGAGAGCCTGATTAGAACAAATATTTGACGTAGCTCTTTCTCTTCTTATATGCTGTTCTCTGGTCTGTAAAGTCAATACAAAACCTCTTTTGCCATTATGATCAGCAGTCAACCCTACAAGTCTACCGGCCATTTTCCTCATAAAGGGATTCTTGCAGGCCAGAAATCCAAGAGAAGGACCGCCAAAAGAAATAGGATTACCAAAAGACTGTCCTTCACCTGCTACAATATCCACTCCGCACTCACCTGGAGAAGCGAGAAGTCCCAGAGAAAAAGGTTCCAATATAGCCAGTATAAAAAGACTCTTATTTTTATGAATCTTTTCAGCCCACAAAGTCAGATTCTCCAGACATCCAAAAAAATTAGGATTTTGAATTACAACAGCTGCCACATCTGAAGTAAGCTCTAGAGAGTTCAAATCTGTAAGACCGGAAACATATGGTATTTCTTCAATAGTTTCTTCTCTTCCTGAAAAATACGTTTTCAAAACCTGTCTATAATCAGGATGAAGAACAGAAGACAGGAGAACTTTTTTTCTTCCTGTATGATTTATTGCCATAAGTGCGGCTTCAGCTACAGCAGTAGCCCCATTATAATGAGAAGCATTAGAAACATCCATACCGGTAAGCTGGCATATTAAAGTTTGATATTCAAATATAGCCTGAAGCATACCCTGAGTTATTTCTGCCTGATAGGGGGTATAGGAAGTATAAAATTCAGATCTGGAAACCAGATGTGAAACGACAGCAGGAATAAAATGATAATAAGCACCTGCACCGAGAAAACATTTATTCTCAAGTAAATTAACATTCTTTTTTGACACTTCTATAAAGTAATCCCATATTTCAGGTTCTGTTAAAGCTGAAGGCAAATCTAAAAAACCTTTAATCTTACTCTTTTCCGGTATATCTATAAAAAGCTCCTCTATAGAATTAATACCAATAGCTTTAAACATAACCTCTATATCTTCTTTTGTATGAGGAATATACATAAATACTAAGCTCCCTTTATTAAATTTTCATATTCTGTTGATTTCATTAAATTATTAAGTTCCTCTCCTGAGGAAATATCAATTTTTACAAGCCATCCATCTTCATAGGGTGAAGAATTCAATAAAGACGGATTATCTCCAATCTGGGCATTAACCTCCACTACTTTTCCACTCAGAGGTGCATATATTTCTGAACTGGCTTTAACTGAATCAATGGCACCACAGGCCTGGGACTGACTTACTTCAGTTCCTTCAGAAGGAAGTTCTACATAGACAATATCTCCTAACTGATCCTGAGCGTAATCAGTAATTCCTATAATTGCAATATTTTCTTCTATTCTGGCCCATTCATGATCTTTAGTATAAAATAAACCCTCCAATACTTTCATTAGTAAATACTCTCCTTTCAATTTATAAGCTTTCCTTTTATATAAGGTATCTGGTTGATTATACATCATGGGCAATACGTAACACATTACGCTTTACGCATTACGAAATTATTAAAATATATTATAAATATTCTCTAAACCAGATATAACTTCCTGTCTTTATCTTAAATTTTAATTTAAAACTAAAAAATTTCTTATTTGTAATTTTTCTTACAGATAATGAACATTTGACCGCTTATAATGAGCGTAAGGTAAAAGTATAAGACTTAGTTAAAAATTAATAGTTTAAAGTTTTAGCTAATGTTTTGACTTTTTTAAATAACCTCCCTTTCTCTCTTATTTGGTCTTGACCTGATAAACTCAGCCTTAAAAAGCTGAGTAAATTTTTTTGTAAATATTTATTAGGTCTTGCCATTACTCAGCTCCTTACATAAGGAAGCTGAGTAATTTTTTATGGGCTAAAAATTTTATAAGTATTCAGCAAGTATCAGTCAGCTTTCAGGGGAATTACATAACAAAGATCGTTAAATTTCATATTTTCAGACTAATTTACATAGTCAGGCTTCATAAGCTTTAGCTGATAGCTGATAGCTAAAATATTAAGAAAATAGTTTTCACCTTTAGCAGGAGATTCTAGTAACAAGGAAGAATAGTTCTAATAGAATTCAAGCAGGAGAGTAATTAATATTTTTAGATTTTAAAAAATCAAGTTCATACTGAGGAGGTGAATTATTAATTATTCATAATATGTTTTCACATATGGTTTTATCTTTTCAAATTCTAAAGTATCTCTAAAACTGAGAGCAAAGGAGGAGATGTGCGGAACAGTCTCCCGTAAGAAGACGGGTTATTGTGTGCCGTAGGTTCTATTATGAACAAAAAGCTTTACTTAATATTAACTATATCAATTGCACTTATGTTATCTTTGTATCTATTCTCCAGTTGTGGCGATAGTAATAGTGCTGCTGGAACTGCAGGAGGGATAACCTGGGATGATAATATACCAGCGGAGCTTGATAATACAGGTTATCAAATAAGACTCAGCAACATAAAATTGCCAGATCTGGGAGCAGGTAATGGTCATTATGAATTATGGGCTGTCCTTCCAGGTCCCGATGCTATAGCTGATAATCCAAATAATCTCTACCCCATACAGGAAAATGATATTACTATATCCATGGGCAAATTTGTAGTAACAGAAAATGGACAGGTAATGAATACTGCCAGAAATTATCTTTTTGGAACCACTACAGAAACTGCCTTTCCACCTAAAGGCACAATCTATTATCATGAACCTGAGGTTAAGGATATAAGCAGGGCTTATAAGGTTGTCATAAGTATAGAACCAGAAGGAGATCCTCTGGAAAATACATCTATGTCAGCACCCATCCTTATGGGAAAGTTTAATAATAGAATTGCTTCTATGGTTGTATATGCTGTAAGCAACAAATACTTCTATTGCGTCGAGGATATTGTCAGTGAAACTAACTCTGGCGTATATACTCTTGATACACCTACATCTACTTCAGCCAGTAAGAGCAGTGGTCTCTGGTTTATGAATCCAGGAGAAATTTCCTTTGAAGGACTCTATCTTCCCAGCTTATTAAATAAATCTTCTCTCATATATGAAGGATGGGTGAGAGATACAGCCACAGGAGTCTTTTATTCCCTGGGTAAATTCTCCGATCCTGTATCTGCTAATACTCTTAATCCTCTTTATTATTCTACCCAGGGAACTGGTACGAGATATACATTCCCCGGACAGGATTTCGTCCAGGCAGGAAATAACCTGAGCGCCGGTTATGTTTCCGGTCCTTTAAATCTGGCAAATGGCTACTACAGGGCTTATGTAACTCTTGAACCAAACCCGGATAACAGTCCTCAGCCATTTATATTCATTATGGAGAGCGGTAAAAGAGGAATACAGGTAGGGCCAAATACTTCGGCTAACTTGTTTATACCATCTACAATAGATGGGACAGCCATTTCTCCGGGTACCGGCCTTATGATCAAAATGACAAAACGTAATCATACAAATCCTATTGACGTTGGCGATCCAGCAGTTGACGCAGCTAACTTCCTGATGCTTGATTATCCAATGGTAAAGGCAACACTGGAATAAGGAATTATAAAGAAAAACCGCGGGAGTTTTCTCCTGCGGTTTTTTGTTTTTCTAAGTACCGCAACAGGTAAAAAAGTATCCAAAAACATATACACCTGTCCCTCTCCGGGCTCTGGAGCAAAAGATATGCCGTCAAAGGAGAAAGTTATATCTTAAATAAATATAAAACTGTATATTCTGTAATAACAGATTTTATTATAACAGGATCATAGATTTTGCGTAAGAGTCCGGACAGGGATAGACTTGTGAGATAGATACTAACTTGCCTGTGGCGGTACTAAGTACCACAACAGGTAAAAAAGTATCCAAAAACATATACACCTGTCCCTCTCCGGGCTCTGGAGCAAAAGATATGCCGTCAAAGGAGAAAGTTATATCTTAAATAAATATAAAACTGTATATTCTGTAATAACAGATTTTATTATAACAGGATCATAGATTTTGCGTAAGAGCCCGGAGAGGGACAGACTTGTGAGATAGATACTAACTTGCCTGTGGCGGTACCAAGGCATCACAAATTATTCAAATATATTTTCGAACAATTTTATATATCTTATATTTGATAATATTTCTCCTTACAAACTATATTCAATCCTTCCAGTTCCTTAAGAACAGGTTCATAGATCTCAGGAATAACCGGGATTACCACACCACTCATATTAAATTTACCTTCCAGGATGAATCTACTGGCAATAGCAGCAGGTAGTCCTACAGTTC
>JAKJGF010000276.1 GCA_022704525.1 Bacillota bacterium
AAAATCCTCTCCTGGCTTTATGGAGCGGTCATTCTAAAGAAGAAAAAGTATGGTTTGATTACCGGGATGGAAATATAGCAGTAAAAAACCCTGATGACAAAATAATAAAGAAAATGATTGAACTTGCAGAAGAACTTGGAAGACAGGTTCAGGGTGATGATGGAGAAATTTATTCTTTTCCCGGAAAAGATTCCTCTTATAAAGAATCTTCCTTTAAGGGGCAGGGTGATGTCGGAGAAAATTATCCTTTTTTTGAGAACGATTCCTCTTATAAAAAATCCTCTTTTATTGTAAAGAGCATAAACTGGATAAAGAATAGATTTTTTAACTGCAGACTTCCGGAAATTGACTCTCCCTTTAAACCGGGAGACTATGTTATAGATTGTTTCAGACGGGAATGCACAGTAATAAGTATCGATAGAAAAGGCGGAGGAATCCTTGACACGGTAACTGTTAGATACTGTGATGGATCTCTTCATTCCTATTCTGTAATGGCTTCAGGTTTTGAATTTATTGACTGGTGAATATCATGAATTATGGCTATTTTTTTATTTTTTCAGGAATCTTCTTTATTTTTTATGCCCTGAATTTAGAGGGTATGGGACTTCTTCTTCTATGGCCCGGTATGAGTTTTTTTATTGTAGGTCTTGCTTATTTAAGACGTAAATCATCTGTTTACGGTAAGAGGAATGATGGAAAAATAAGATTAATAAATAAAATTATTTTATTTCCCTGTTTTTTATATACAGAACTTCTGTGGAATGCACTTAGACTTATAAGAAGGGAAGATCCCTTTAATGAATTAATTCCAGGGGTATTGATTGGCAGACGTCTTACAGGCTCGGAATTACCAGAAAATGTGGAGGCAATACTGGATTTAACTGCGGAATTTTCCGAGGCACATGAAATAATGAAAAAGAGAGATTATTATCTCTTTCCCATATTAGATGGTTATGTTCCTGAGAAAAAGGAGTTTATGAATTTAATTGAGAAGATAAATAAAATTAAAGGTACTCTTTACATTCACTGTGCCGAGGGGCATGGAAGAACCGGTATGGTGGCAGCTGCTTTACTTATCTCCCGCGGTCTCTCTGAAAACGTAGATGAAGCATTAAAGAAGATAAAAGAAAAACGCCCTGCCGTTACCCAGAGGCGGAGTCAGTATGTACTTGTAAAAAGCCTTACAGAGGAGTTGAAAAAATTGAGGGGAGTATAAACTGGAAGGAGTATTCTGCAATATTGATTTTAACTCTGAATGGCGTATTATTCAGAGAAGCTTCCGAAGGGAAGATAAGAAAAATCTTAATCATAATAAAAAATTCTTCAAACTCTTATCATCAGTCATGCCGGACTGACAGAAAAGAAAGGAAAGACTGGAACAGATAAGTTTATAGAAATATAAGTCCTTATTATCTGAATGTGGAATTTGCCCATTTTACAAATTCAACCAGAGTAAAAACCTTAATATTTTTACTTTTATCCGATGTATAACGTTTTTCCTCTACAGCTTTTTTTAGCCATTTCACCGCCCCCGATTTTGCTCCCCCTCCGTCTATTATAATTATAATATCACCTTCAGGCATGGCCTCAATACAGTTAAGATACAGGTAGGGGAATTTTTCATCCACACTTCCCGATGACTGCTGCCATTTACATTCAATCCGCACTTCAAGGGAATATTTCTTCGAAATCAATAAAAATTCCGTTTTACCCGGGTGATTATATATCGTTTTATAGGGCACATTTTTTATTAAAAGTTCATGGCCGCAATTCTTCTTATTTTTTACATAATCTCTGTAGCCGATGAGAGTAAATCCCTTGCTCAAAAGAGTTGCCGTAACGGTTTTTTCCAGCGTATTTCCTGAACTGGTGGCAAGACTTCCCTGTTTTATAATATCCACTGGTAGGTCCTTTCTCTATTTCTCAATTTTCCTGCTATACATAAGAACCTGTCTTATCTATATAACCATATTTATTGTCAGGTAGAGGCGATACATCATAATTTGTAGATGAAGTTGGTGTTTTGTTTTTCTCATAAAAGAGACAACCCATTATAGACAGGACTATAATTAATATGAATATTATATAGTTTTTCTTGAGTACTGTTGCCGCTCCCTTTTTTAAGTTGAAAATTTAATTCCAGAAATCTAATTGTTCTTCTATAGAGGTATTTTTATAGGGATTATCCATTTTAAATACAACTTTACCGAGTATTTCTATATCTTTATGTTTTTCTATAATCTGTCCTCTGGGAGAATAGAAAATCATTTCTCCTGTAGAAAGTATTTTAAGTTTTTTTAACACAGGATTTACCCAGTTTTTACATATAATAGCTATGGTATCACCGCTCTGATATCTTTTCTGTTCTTTTATGAAGAGTAACATTCCAGGGGTTATACCATATTCTATCATATAGTCTCCTATAGCAGTTATAACGAAATCAAAATTAATATTCCATTCCGATGGAAGAGTTATAGTGTTATTACAGACAACCTTCATTGATTTTCTCCTGTATTTACAAAACAAAACTAGAAGATGAACATCTTCTAGTTTTTCTTTATAAAATTAATGTGAAGTATTCTTTATATAAAAATTTATTCCTGCCTGAAAATCAGGGTAATAAGGTATATTTTTTCATATTAAATAAAAATTATTAAGTTTATCTTTTTGTAATATTATTATTTTGGGTAGTCCTGAAGAGGTAGTGATATATAGCGTTTTTTTTGGCTGATTGGATAGTAAGTTTACCACTACTTCTTTAGGACTACCCAAAAAGGAATAGCTTTTGTTCTTACTTATGATAAAAGGTTCTCCCAATCTGCATAGTAAAAGCCGATACACCTTTTAGTTATTAATCTTTATAAATAATAGAAATCAGGCAAACTTAATTATAATATCAGCCATATCGCCTTCAAAATCGACAAAAACCTTATCTTTGTTTGCATCTAAATGTTCCAGATTTATAAAAAATAATAATTTACCAACCTGTATGGTATTTTTTTTATCAAAATCCATTTTAAAACCATCAGGCAATACAGAGGTTTTTCCCTTAATAGTAGAGGGAATCTTAACAGTATATTCCTTTTCCTCTAACATTATCTTAAAGTCAATCTTTTTACCGGAATTTTCAAAACCTATGGCAGAAGGCCCTGTTGATTTAAATTTCAGAGGGCCCCGTTCATTTAATTTATCTATTATATCAGGAGGAAGACCGGGGAAAAGATTTACAATATCCAGTAGAGGTAATTCTCCGGAACCAGTTTCACTTATCTTTCGAATTTTCTCTATAAGCTCTTCTACTGAGGGCTTTAATTCAGGCTTTACCAGTTCAGTTGTTTTTACACTCTTAGTATGCAATGTCCTGTTATGAAATTTTCTGATATCCTCTAAAAGTTTAGCGTCATTTTTCTTATTAGTAATTTCTACTTTATCCTGGATATTTTGTAAATTATCCTCACCATTAACTGATAAGGAATCTTTTTTTTCTTTATCAATCTTGGCTGTCTGTCCTTGAATGGACAAAATATGATTTATATCACTCAAAATATTATCCCCCCTTATTTATCTTCCTACACTATATAGTAAAGAAATTCTTATATTTGTCAAGTCAAATTTTAAAAATTGCCGATTCTTAATTTGCCTTATTCCCCTGGGTAGTCCTAAAGAAGTAGTGGTAAACTTACTATCTAATCAGCCAAAAAAACGCTATATATCACTACCTCTTTAGGACTGCCAAAAATAGAAATTAAAGGCATTTATTATGTAATTCCTATAAAAGTTGACTGCTGACTGCTGATGGCTGAAGGCTTAATTTGTTAAATATATGACATAAAACTACTCTTTTTTTCCTTATAATCTATCTATAATTTCAGAAAGAGCTATATTTATGTTATCTGAAATTATAATTCACAATGAAATCAGTCTGGATGGTTATATTGATGGTTATGAAGCCAATATGGGACTTTATTGCAGTATAGCCGCACGCTTTGGAGCTGATTGATGCTCACAGGTTCCAATACAATTTTAAAGGTTGTAAAATAGCTTATAAACCCGTGGGAATGGAGTTATTATGAAATTATGTAATATGGAATTTCTGGAAAAATATTTTAAAAATAATGAAAATATATTATTTCAGGAAGAAAAAATTGAGAAATATTTATTTAAATGTCCGGCATATTCAGCAAAAAAAATAATAATAAAAGGTGCCAGAGAACATAATCTGAAGAACATAAATGTAGAATTACCCCGAGACAGTCTTATAGTAATTACGGGGCTTTCTGGAAGCGGTAAATCTACCCTTGCCTTTGACACAATCTATGCAGAAGGACAACGCCGTTATGTGGAATCCCTTTCGGCCTATGCAAGACAGTTCCTCGGACTTATGCAGAAGCCCGATGTTGACTCTATTGATGGCCTCAGTCCTGCCATTTCAATCGATCAGAAAACTACCAGTAAAAACCCCAGAAGCACTGTGGGAACCGTAACGGAAATATATGATTATCTCAGGCTTCTTATGGCAAGAGTAGGAACACCTTACTGTCCCGAACATAATATTGAAATCCGTGCTTTCTCACCTGAAAAGATTGCAGAGAATATTAAAAATACCATGAAAGGTACTGTAACGGTGCTTTCCCCTGTAGTTCGACAGAAAAAGGGAACCTATGAAAAACTTCTGGAGGATTTAAATAAAGATGGTTTTTTGAGGGTAAGGGTAAACAAGAAGATCCACAGGACCGATGAAAAGATCAAACTTGAAAAATATAAAAAACATGATATAGAAATAGTTATTGACCGCCCTGACATAGACGATCATTCCAGACTTGTGGAAGCAGTTGAAGTGGCAATTAACAGATCAGAGGGTCTTGTAATTATTCTTGACAGTGAGAATAAAGAAACAATTTTTTCCGGGAAACTTGCCTGTCCTGTCTGCGGACTTGCCTTTGAAGAACTTCAGCCCAGAATGTTTTCTTTTAACAGTCCTTTCGGTGCATGCCAATCCTGTCACGGCCTGGGGATAAAGATGGATTTTGACCCTCATCTCATAATTCCAGATAGAAATAAATCCATAGCAGACGGTGCCATAATGATCTACAGAAATGCCATTGACGGATGGCGCGGACAGTATCTCGGTTCTGTGGCGAAACATTTTGGTTTTTCTGTTCTTGCTCCAATAAAAGATCTTACAGAAGAACAATATAATATTCTTATGTATGGTTCTAGTGAGTCTATTAAATTTAATCTCCTCATAAAAAAGGGTGAAGTAGAATGGTCTTCCACCGGAACCTGGGAAGGTCTTATTCCTCAGTCAGAACGTCTTTATAATCAGACTGAATCAGATTACAGAAGACAGGAATTGGAGAAATTTATGCGTGTTTCTCCCTGTCCGGCCTGTAACGGAAAGCGTCTTAATTATAAAGCACTTTCTGTAAAGATTGCAAAAAAATCTATAGTGGATATTACCGATATGTCCGTATCTGAAGCTATAAGGTTTTTTACTGATTTAAACCTCAATAAAAAACATACGGAAATAGCAAGACAGGTTTTAAAGGAAATTAAAAGCAGACTCGATTTCCTCCAGAAGGTAGGTCTTGATTATTTAACACTTTCACGAACTTCTTCCACTATTTCAGGAGGAGAAGCCCAGCGTATAAGGCTTGCCACTCAGATTGGTTCCAACCTTATGGGTGTACTTTACATCCTGGATGAACCATCCGTAGGACTTCATCAAAAGGATAATAAAAAGCTCATTCATACCCTCCGGAGTCTTAAAGAACAGGGAAATACCGTTATTGTAGTTG